>NZ_JBELMH010000035.1:0-33254 GCF_042096055.1 Citreimonas sp.
TCGTGCACGGCGGATGGCGGGCTGATGTATTCGTGGCGGCTGATCCTCGCCCCGCCCGAGGTGCTGGACTACGTCGCCGCGCACGAGGTTGCGCACCTGGCGCAGATGAACCATTCGCCCGCGTTCTGGGCCGTGGTCGAGCGGCTTTACGGCGACTGGCGCGCGCCGCGGGCGTGGTTGCGCGACAACGGCGCCGGGCTGCACCGCTACCGCTTCGACGGCTGAGCGCGCGGCGACGCATTGACCTCGTTCGCGCCTGTGATCACAGTCGGGCCATGCAGGTCCAGCCCCGTATCCCCGACTCGGCCCAATCGGCGCATGACAAGGTCTATCGCGGGCTGCGCACGCGCATTCTGCACGGCCAGATCGCGCCCGGGGCGGCGCTGACGCTACGCGGGATCGGGCGCGAGTTCGGCGTCTCGATGACGCCCGCGCGCGAGGCGGTGCAGCGGCTGGTGGCCGAAGGCGCGCTGTCGATGTCGTCGTCGGGGCGCGTCGCCACGCCCGAACTGTCGAACGAGCGGATCGAGGAACTGGCCGCCCTGCGCGCGCTGATCGAGGTCGAACTGGCCAGCCGCGCGCTGCCGCGGGCGCACATGGCGCTGATCGACCGGTTGCAGGCGATCGACCACCACATCGCCGACGTGGTCAGCAACCGCGACGCGGTGGGCTACATCCGCGCGAACCTGGAATTCCACCGCACGCTGTACCTGCGCGCGCAGGCGCCCGCGATGCTGGCGATGTGCGAAACCGTGTGGCTGCAGCTGGGGCCGACGATGCGCGCGCTCTACGGCCGGCTGCGCCGGACCGAGCCGCCACAATACCACCGGCTGATCATCGCCGCGCTGAAAGCCGGGGACGAGCCGGGCCTGCGGCTGGCGGTGCGCTCGGACGTCACGCAGGGCCTGCGCATGCTGGCGAGTTAACGGCGATGGCGCAGGCCTTCATCATGCTGGGGGTGCTGTTCCTCGCCGGGCTCGCGGCGGATGCGCTTGGCGCGCGCACGCGCCTGCCGCGGGTGACGCTGCTGCTGGTGCTGGGCATCGTGGCCGGGCCGTCGGTCCTGGGGCTGATCCCGGAGACCGCCTTCGACTGGTACGAGGCGCTGTCGACCGTCGCCCTGACCCTCGTCGCCTTCCTGCTGGGCGAGGCCTTCACCGCCGAGAAGCTGCGCGCGCATGGCCGGGCGATCCTGTCGGTGTCGCTGGGCGTCGTTCTTGCGACGCTGGCGGGCGTCGGCTTGGGCCTGTGGCTGCTGGGCGTGCCGCCGGAACTGGCGATCGCGCTGGCCGCGATCGCCACCGCGACTGATCCTGCCGCGACGGGCGAGACCCTGCGCGAGGCCGGTGCGCGGGGTCCCTTCGCGGAAACGCTGAAGGGCGTGGTCGCGATCGACGATGCCTGGGGCATGATGGCCTTCGCGCTGGCGATCGTCGTCGCGCAGGGCATCGCCGCCGGCGTGGTCGAGGCGCATCACGTGACCCAAGCGCTGTGGGAAGTCGGCGGAGCTTTCGCACTCGGCCTCGGGCTGGGGCTGCCGGCGGCATACCTGACCGGGCGGCTGCGGCCGGGCGAGCCCACGCGGCTCGAGGCGCTGGGGCTGGTCTTCCTTGCGGCGGGGCTGTCGCTGTGGCTCGGCTTGTCCTTCCTGCTGGCGGCGATGACGACCGGCGCGGTGATCGCCAACCTGGCCAGTCATCACGACCGCGCCTTTTCCGAGATCGAGGCGATCGAGACGCCGTTTCTCGTGCTGTTCTTCGTGCTGGCCGGGGCGGCGATCGACTGGAGGTCCGTCGTGGGGCTGGGGGCGCTCGGCGCGCTGTACGTCGGTCTGCGGGTCGCCGCGCGCGTGGCGGGTGGCTGGGTCGGCGGGCAAATCGGCGGCATGGGCGCGCGCGAAAGCCTGTGGATCGGCCCAAGCTTGCTGGCTCAGGCCGGCGTGGCGGTGGGCATGGCGCTGGTGGCCGCGCAGGCGTTGCCTGAGCACGCCGACACGATCCTTGCACTGACCATCGGCACCACGGTCCTGTTCGAACTGCTGGGTCCGCTCGCGCTCATGCGCGCCGTGCGGTCGCTGCCCGGGACGGGCGCGAACTAGGCCGCGAGGCCCCGGTCGCCGAGATGCAGGAACTTGTCGCGCCGCGCCTTGACCAGCGCCGCACCGTCGAGGTCGTCGAGATCGGCCAGCATGGCGGCAATGGTCGCGCCCACCTGCTCGATCGCCGCGCGCGGGTCGCGATGCGCGCCGCCAAGCGGTTCGGGAATCACGCGGTCGGCGACACCCAGCTTGTGCAGGTCCTGGGCGGTCAGGCGCAGCGCCTCTGCGGCCTCGCGCATCTTGTCGGAATCCTTCCACAGGATCGACGCGCAGCCTTCGGGCGAGATTACGGAATAGACCGAGTGTTCCAGCATCGCGACCCGGTTCGCCGTGGCGAAGGCCACCGCGCCACCCGAGCCGCCCTCGCCGATGATCACGCTGACCAGCGGCACGCCGATCTGCAGGCATTTCTCGGTCGCGCGCGCGATCGCCTCCGACTGGCCGCGTTCCTCGGCGCCCTTGCCGGGATAGGCGCCGGGCGTGTCGACCAGCGTCACCACCGGCAGGCCGAAGCGGTCGGCCATGTCCATCAGGCGCACCGCCTTGCGGTAGCCTTCGGGGCGGGCCATGCCGAAGTTGCGGTGGATGCGCGATTGCGTGTCGTTGCCCTTCTCGTGGCCGATCACCACGACGGGGCGGTCGTTCAGCCGCGCGAGGCCGCCCATCACCGCGGCGTCGTCGCCGAAGGTGCGGTCGCCGGCCAGCGGCGTGTACTCGGTGAACAGCGCCTCGATGTAGTCGCGGCAATGCGGGCGGTCGGGATGGCGGGCGACCTGGCATTTCCGCCAGGGCGACAATTTCTTGTAGAGATCGACCAGCATGGCCTCGGCCTTGCGGTCCAAAGCGGCGGCCTCCGAGCCGACGTCCATCTCGTCGTTGCCGCGGGCCATCGCGCGCAGTTCCTCGGCCTTGCCCTCGATTTCTGCCAAGGGTTTCTCGAAGTCGAGGTAATGCGTCATGCCCGTCTCTCCTGCGTTGCAGCGCTGTATGCCGGTTGGGCCGGGCGGATGCAACATCGCGACCGGGCCCCGCGCCGGCCTCAGGCCAGCACGACCGGAACCACCGAGGCGACCAGCAGCGCGGCCATCGTCCAGTTGAACGCGCGCAGGCGCGTCGGGTTCGTCAGGATGCGGCGGACCTGCTGGCCCAGCACGATCCAGGTCGAGGTCGAGACGACCGAGACCGCCACGTAGGTCCCGGCGACCCACAGCACCGCCGAGAGGTCACGTCCCGGCGCGTAGAGCGTGATCGCGCCCAGCGCCATGGACCACGCCTTGGGGTTGACCCACTGGAAACCCGCCGCCTGCAGGAAGCCGATCGGGCGGCCCGCCGCGGCCTCGGCCCTGTCGGGCGGGGCGGCATTGGCGATCTTCCAGGCGAGGTACAGAAGGTAGGCGATCGACAGCGCCAGCAGGATCGTCTGCGCCATCGGCCAGACCTGGAAGACGCGCATCACGCCGAAGCCCACCAGCGCCACCATCGCCGGAAAGCCCAAGCCCACGCCCGCCATGTGCGGGATCGAGCGGACGAAGCCGAAATTCGCGCCCGACGCCATCAGCATGAGGTTGTTCGGCCCCGGCGAGATGACGGTGACGAAGGCGAAGGCGAGCAATGCGGCGAACAGGTCGAGTGTCATGGCGCAATCATCGGCGCGCCGATGCGGTCAGGAATTGCAAAGACGCGCGTGCTGGAGGAAGCTGCGCAACAAATGACGGATATGGACGAAATCGACGCGCGTATATTGCGCGTGCTGTCGCGCGACGGCCGGATCAGCAACCTCGCGCTGGCCGAGCGCGTGGGCCTGTCGCCGTCGGCCTGCCTGCGGCGTGTCGCGGCGCTCGAAAAGTCCGGCGTGATCACCGGTTACCGCGCCGTGCTGAGCCCCGAGAAGACCGGCATCGGCTTCGTCGCCTACGTGACCGTCGGGCTGGGCCAGCACACCAAGGCCGCGCAACAGGCGTTCGAGCGGGCGATGGAGGCCGCGCCGCAGGTGCGCGAGTGTCACAACATCACCGGCGCGGTGGAATATCTGCTGCGCGTCGAGGCCGAGAGCCTGGCCGCCTACAAGCATTTCCACACCGACATCCTCGGCGCGCTGCCGCAGGTGAACACGCTGCAGACCTTCGTGGTCATGGGCTCGCCCAAGGACGCGCGGGCCTAGGATTCGGCGTGTCGCCGCGGGTCGGACGCCAGCGCGGCGCGGTCCAGCAGCATGGCGATGGCCATCGTGAAGATCAGGCACACGAGCACCAGCGGAACGGCGCGCGCCAGCACCGCCGCCGCGGCCGGCACCGGCAGCAGCACGGCGGGCCAAAGCGCCATGCCGACCAGCACACCCAGCCACGCATAGTCCCGCGCCGTCCGCTCGGCCGGTCGGGTGCCCTGGGTCCAGCAGAAGCCGGCGATCGCGCTGAACAGCAACGCGGCGATTCCCGCGCCCGTCCCGGCGCCGCCGATCGACAGCCGCATGCCGATCGCCATCAGCAGCGCCACGGCACCGCCGCGCAGGCCCAAGAAGGCCGCGGCCAGCGCCACGGGCACGTTGCGCGGGTCGAGGTTGACGCCCTCGGCCACGCGCACGGGCATCGCCATCAGGGCAAGCGCCAGCGCCCCGAAAAGTGCGCCCGCCAGAAGCTGCAGTTGCGCGGGGTCCCAGACGGTCCGCGCGAGCATACCGTAGCCGGTGGCCACCAGCCCCAGCAGCGACAGCGTGCCGGCCCAGCCGGTGAGCAAGGTCAGTTCGATCATGTCAGGCCCCCACCTGTTCAGGATGAGGGGCCATGGTGACGGGCGCGGGTTAACGGCGGCCTGCCATATAGGATGCGACTAGAATGCGCCGCATTTTCACGGCGGCGCGTCAGCGCGCGGCGATCATCTCGGACTGTTTCACGATCACTTCGGCCTGCTTGATCGACGCGATGTCGACCAGGCGGCCCTTGTAGACGGTCGCGCCCTCGCCGCGCGCCTTGGCCTGCTCCATGGCGTCCAGGATCTCGCGCGCTTCGGTCACGGCCTTGTCCGAGGGGGTGAAGACCTCGTTCGCGAGCGCGACCTGCTTGGGGTGGATGGCCCACTTGCCGACCATGCCCAGCGTGGCCGACCGCAGCGCCTGCGCGCGAAAGCCGTCGTCGTCCGAGAAGTCGCCGAAAGGGCCGTCGACCGGCAGCACGCCGTGGGTGCGGCAGGCCGCGACGATGGCCGCCTGCGCCCAGTGCCACGGGTCGGACCAGTGTTTCTGCCCCTCGTGCAGCATATAGTAGTTTTCCTGCGTGCCGCCGATGCCGGTGGTGGCCATGCCCATCGAGGCGGCGAAATCGGCGGCGCCCAGGCTCATGGCCTGAAGGCGGGGCGAGCCGGCGGCGATCTCTTCGACATGGGCGATGCCGGCGGCGGATTCGATGATCACCTCGAAGGCGAGGCGGCGCTTGCGGCCGGTGGCGGTCTCGATCGCGGTGACCAGCGCATCGACGGCGTAGAGGTCGGCGGCGCAGCCGACCTTGGGGATCATGATCTGGTCCAGCCGGTCGGAGGCGCGTTCCAGCAGGTCGACCACGTCGCGGTACCAGTAGGGCGTGTCCAGCCCGTTGATCCGCACCGACAGCGTCTTGGCGCCCCAGTCGATGTCGCCGATGGCCTCGATGATCGCGTCGCGCGCCTTGGGCTTGTCGTCGGGCGAGACCGAATCCTCGAGGTCGAGGTTGATCACGTCGGCGTCGCTTTTCGCCATCTTCTCGAAGATCGCGGGGCGCGAGCCGGGGCCGAAAAGCTGGCAACGATTCGGGCGGGCCGGCGGCTGGGGCTGGATGCGAAAGCTCATGTTGCGTCCGTCGAGTAAGGAAATTGCGTTCGGTGTCACGTCGGAGTTATTAAATTGCCCAATGCTGCGCAAGCGAAAAGCACTGCGCCTCGGCCGGCCCCGGCTGCGCGCTGCTTGGGCAAGCATCTTCGCCGATGCGGGAAAAAACGCGCGCGATCTTGCGCGTGACGCCGGAATGCTGCGAAGGAAGCAAAGCATTTGCCCGCGTGCCGACGCATCGTCGCGCGAAACCGGCCCGCGCCCGACTGCGTGGCCCGACGGATGGACGCGCGGTTGGCCGCGCATGCATGAGATAGGAGACCGCGATGATCGAGACCCCGTACCTGCTGTTCCTGGGCGACGCGCCCGACGCTCTTGCGGCGAAGGTGGCGCAGGGCATCAAGGACTGGCGCCCCGACAATTGCGTCGGCCAGTTCCGGCTGGACGGCTGCAAGGCCGACCTCGGCCTGCCCGACATGGACCTCGCGCAGGCGCGCGAGGCCGGCGCCAAGACGCTGGTGATCGGCGTGGCCAACCGCGGCGGCGTGATCGGCCCCGCCTGGAAGAAGGTGCTGGTCAACGCGCTCGAGGAGGGCTTCGACTTGGCGTCGGGCCTGCACAACCTGCTGCGCGAGGAGCCCGATCTGGTCGCGGTGGCCGAGGCAACGGGGCGCACCCTGCACGACGTGCGCGTGCCGGTGGTCGACTACCCGATCGCCGACGGCGTCAAGCGCGCCGGCAAGCGCGTGCTGGCCGTGGGCACCGATTGCTCGGTCGGCAAGATGTACACCACGCTCGCCGTCGACGCCGCGCTGCGCGAGAAGGGGGCGAAGAGCAGCTTCCGCGCCACCGGCCAGACCGGCATCCTGATCACCGGCGAGGGCGTGCCGCTGGACGCGGTGATCGCCGACTTCATGGCCGGCTCGATCGAGTGGCTGACGCCCGACAACGACCCGGACCACTGGGACGTGATCGAGGGGCAGGGCAGCCTGTACCACATCAGCTATTCCGGCGTGACGCTGGCGCTGATCCACGGCGGCCAGCCCGATGCGCTGATCCTGTGCCACGAGCCGACGCGCAAGCACCTGCGCGGCCTGCCGGGCTACGGCGTGCCCAGCCTCGAGGACCTGCGCGAGCTGTCGCTGCAGATGGCGCGGATCGCCAATCCCGACTGCCAGGTGGTCGGCGTGTCGATCAACACGCAGCACATGTCCGAGGACGAGGCGCGCGCCTATTGCGCCGAGGTCGAGGGTCGGATGGGCCTGCCCACGGTGGACCCGTTCCGCCACGGCGCCGAGCGTCTGGCCGACGCCCTTCTTGCGATGTGACGGGCCGGCGGGACGGACGCTCGCGCGCCGAGGCGCGCATCGCCCCGCCCGCCGTCCCTTCGGCACCCAACGACAGCAGGAGCGAAGCCATGACCATCAAAGTCACCCGCGACGTGTTCCGCCTGGCGCAGGCGTTCACCATCAGCCGCGGCTCGCGCACCGAGGCGAAGGTACTGACCGTCGAGGTCACCCGCGACGGCGTCACCGGGCGCGGCGAATGCGTGCCCTACGCCCGCTACGACGAGACGCTGGACAGCGTGTCCGCGCAGATCGAGGGGCTGGAGGCCGGCATCGACCGCGCGGCGCTGCAGCAGGCGCTGCCGGCGGGCGCGGCGCGCAACGCCGTGGACTGCGCGCTGTGGGATCTGGAAGCGAAGGCCGCCGGCCGACGCGTGTGGGAGCTGGCCGGGCTGACCGCGCCCGGGCCCGAGATTACCGCATACACGCTATCGCTGGACACCCCCGACGCGATGGAGGCGCAGGCGCGCAAGCACGCGCACCGGCCGCTGCTGAAGGTCAAGCTGGGCACGCCCGACGACATGCCGAGGCTCGAGGCCGTGCGGCGCGGCGCGCCCGCGTCGAAGATCATCGTCGACGCGAACGAGGGCTGGAGCGCCGAGATCTACGGCGAACTGGCGCCGCACCTTGCGCGGCTGGGCGTCGCGCTGGTGGAACAGCCGCTGCCCGCGGGCGAGGACGACGCGCTGATCGGCATCGACCGGCCGGTGCCGCTCTGCGCCGACGAAAGCTGCCACGACCGCGTCTCGCTGCCCGGGCTCGAGGGCAAGTACGACGTCGTCAACATCAAGCTCGACAAGACCGGCGGCCTGACCGAGGCGCTGGCCCTGCGCGAGGACGCCAGGGCGCGCGGCTACGACGTGATGGTCGGCTGCATGCTCGGGTCGAGCCTGGCGATGGCGCCGGCGGTGCTGGTGGCGCAGGGCGCCGCCGTCACCGACCTCGACGGCCCGCTGCTGCTGGCCGAGGACCGCGACCCGCCGCTTCTGTTCGACGAGGACGGCGTGCACCCGCCCGACGCCGCGCTCTGGGGCTGAGCCCCGCCGTTTCACGACCTGCCGTTCCAGTTTCACGACCTGCCGTTCCAATGGAGACCCGAATGACCCGCACCGTCTATCTCAACGGAGAGTACCTGCCCGAGCACGAGGCCAAGGTGTCGATCTTCGACCGCGCCTTCCTGATGGCCGACGGGGTCTACGAGGTGACCAGCGTGCTGGACGGCAAGCTGATCGACTTCGCGGGTCACGCCGCGCGGCTGGACCGGTCGCTGACCGAGCTGGACATGCGCAACCCGGTCACCGCCGACGAGTTGCTGGAGATCCACCGCGAGCTGGTGCGCATGAACGGGATCGAGGAGGGGCTGGTCTACCTGCAGATCACCCGCGGCGCGCCCGGCGACCGCGACTTCGTCTTCCCGGACCCCGAGACGACCGAGCCGACGATCGTGCTGTTCACGCAGTCCATGCCCGGCCTGAAGGACAGCCCGAAGGCGCAGAAGGGCCTGCACGTGATCTCGATCGACGACCAGCGCTGGGGCCGGCGGGACATCAAGACGGTGCAGCTGCTCTACCCGTCGATGGGCAAGATGATGGCCAAGAAGGTCGGCGCCGACGACGCGTGGATGGTGCAGGACGGCTACGTCACCGAGGGGACCAGCAACAACGCCTACTTCATCAAGGGCAACCGGATCGTGACGCGGCCGCGGTCGCACGACATCCTGCACGGGATCACCCGCGCGGCGGTGCTGCGCTTCGCGGCCGAGGCGCAGATGGAGGTCGAGGAGCGGCTGTTCACCATCGACGAGGCCAAGGCGGCGGACGAGGCGTTCATCACCTCGGCCTCGGCCTTCGTGATGCCGGTGGTGCGGATCGACGACGCCGAGCTGGGCGGCGGCAAGCCCGGCCCGAAGGCGCTGCGGCTGCGCGAGATCTACCTCGAGGAAAGCCTCAAGGCCGCGGTCTGAGCGGACGGAAAACCGGGTGTCCCACGATGGGACACCCTGGGCGCCTAAAGAAATCAATGGCTTGCAGGGACGGATTCACCATTCGTCAAGACTTGCCCCATTCGGCGGCGTGTCGCCCGGCCCACAGCCCGGTGGCGAGGCAGGCGTTGAGAAGGTAGCCGCCGGTTGGCGCTTCCCAGTCGATCATCTCGCCGGCGCAGAACACGCCGGGATGCCCGGCCAGCATCAGGCGATCGTCCAGCGCGTCCCACGAAACGCCGCCGGCTGTCGAGATCGCCTCGTCCAGCGGGCGCAGGCCGGCATGGCTCACGGGCAGTGCCTTGACGATCGCGGCCAGCGCTTCGGGCGCGTCGGGCAGGGGGCGCGCGAATTCCATCAGCAGCGCCTGCACCTGCGGCGGCAGCCCCAGCGCACGGCGGATATGCGTGCCGAGGCTGCGCTTGCCGCGCGGGCGCGCCAGGCGCGCCACCACGCTGGCGGCATCGACGTCGGGCATCAGGTCGAGTACCAGCGGCGCGCCCGCGCGCAGCGCGGGCGACAGCGGGTAGACACCGCCGCCTTCCAGCCCGCGCGCGGAAATCACCGCCTCGCCGCGCGAGACCATGCCGCCCGCGTGGAACGCCACGGTCTTCAGCGGCGCGCCGAAATGCTGCCGCATGGGGGCCGACCACTCCACCGCGATGCCGGCATTCGCGGGCGCGAAGGGCGTCACCGCCACCCCCGCGTCGCGCAGACCGCCGGCCCAGGCGCCGTCCGACCCCAGCCGCGCCCAGCTGGCCCCGCCCAGCGCCAGCACCGCGACGCGCGGCAGCACCGTGACCGGGCCGTCGGGCGTGTCGAAGCCGAAGCCGTCCTGCCAGCGCATCCAGCGCCAGCGCGCGCGCCGGTCCAGCCCCGCCGCGTCCAGCCGCGCCAGCCACGCCCGCAACAGGGGCGAGGCCTTCATCGCCACGGGAAACAGCCGGCCGGTCGAGCCGGTGAAGGTTTCCTGCCCCAGGTCCCCGGCCCAGCCGCGCACCGCCTCGGGGCCCAGCGCATCCAGCATCGGGCGCAGGCGGTCCGAGGCGCCGCCATAGGCGGCCAGCGTGGCCTCGGGCGGCTCGATCCTGGCCAGGTTCAGGCCAGATTTCCCCGCCATCAGGAACTTGCGCGCCAGCGACGGCTTGGCCTCGGCCAGCAGCACGCGCCGGCCCTGCGCCAGCAGCGCCTCGGCCGCCATCAGCCCGGCGGGGCCGCCGCCGATCACCAGCGCGTCGCAGACTTGAACCGTCGGGGTCATGGCATACCCTTGCTGTGTCACGGCAATCCGCACAAGGCGTCATGGACCAGCAAGACCACCGTGCCGCGGATCGCGGCGATCCCGTCTGCCCGCTGTGCCTGCGCCCGATCCCGCCGCAGGCCAGGCAAAGCCTGCACCACCTGACGCCCAAGCTGAAGGGCGGCAAGGGAGGCCCGGTCGTGCGCGTGCACCAGATCTGCCACAACGAGATCCACGCCACCCTGACCGAGGCGGAGCTCGCGCGCGACTTCGATACGTCCGAAAAGCTGCGCGCGCATCCGCGGCTGGCGAAGTTCGCGGCGTGGGTGCGCAAGCGGCCGCCCGACTTCCACAGCCGCAGCACCGGCGGACGGCGCAAGCGGCGCACGCCCTGAGCGCGTCTTGCACCCCGCCGCGCCCCGGCGCAGGGTCGGGCCGAAGGAGGCCGCCCCATGACCGACACCGCACCGCCCGGACCCGCACCCGTCCACGGCTTCGACGTCCGCGTCTACTACGAGGACACGGACATGGCGGGCATCGTCTACCACGCCAACTACCTGAAATACATCGAGCGGGCGCGCTCGGACTGGGTGCGCGAACAGGGGCTGGACCAGAACGCCATGCGCGCCGCCGGCGTGGTCTTCGTGGTGCGGCGGATCGAGTGCGACTACCTCGCGCCGGCGCGCTACGACGATGCGCTGGTCGTGCGCACGCAGGTCGAGTCGATGAGCCGCGTGCGGCTGGTCATGGTCCAGCAGGTCATGCGCGTCGACGCGGTGCTGTTCCGCGCCCGCGTCACCGCCGCCTGCGCCACGCTGGCGGGCAGGCCCACGCGCCTGCCCGAGGCACTGACGCCCTAGCCCGCGCGCGCCTCGCCGTATTCGGCATCGGTCACCTTCTCCATCCAGTCGGCGGTCTTGCCGTCCACCGCCTGCTGGATCGCCAGGTGCACCATGGCGCAGTCGGGCGCGGCGCCGTGCCAGTGCTTTTCGCCCGCGGGGAACCAGACCGTGTCGCCGGGGCGCAGCACCTCGACCGGCCCGCCCTCGCGCGCGCAGAGGCCGAAGCCCGAGACGATGTGCAGCGTCTGCCCGGCGGGATGGGTGTGCCAGGCGGTGCGGGCGCTGGGCTCGAACGTGACCATCAGCGCCTTCACGGGCGAGGGGTCGTCGCCCGACACGACCGGGTCGAAGCGCACGGTGCCGGTGAAGTAGGCGGCGTCGGGAGAGAGCGAGGGGCGCGTGCCGGCGCGGTGGATCTGCATGGGAAACCTCCGGTTGTCTGACCGCAGCATGCCGCGCCGCGCCCGCGGGGGGAACCCGCCCCGGTGTTTCTTTGGTCCGCAAATATCCCGGGGGAGCCGCGAAGCGGCGGGGGCAGAGCCCCCTTCCTCACGACGCCCGTTGGCTACCGCGCCGCCAGGATCATGTCGGCTGCCTTCTCGGCGATCATGGTGACCGGCGCATGCGTGTTGCCCGACACGATCGTCGGCATGACCGAGGCGTCGGCCACCCGCAGCCCGGTCAACCCGTGCACGCGCAGGTCGGCGCCGACCACGGCCATCCTGTCCTGGCCCATGCGGGCGGTGCCGACGGGGTGGAAGATCGTGGTGCCGACCTGGCCCGCGGCCTCGACCAGTTCGGCATCGGTGTCGCGCTCGGGGCCAGGCAGGACCTCTTGCGGGGCGTAGCGGCGCATCGTGTCGGTGTGCATCAGCCGGCGCGCGGCGCGCAGGCTTTCGACGGCGACGATGCGGTCGCCCTCGGTCGACAGGTACCGCGGCCGGATCTCGGGCGCGCCCTTGGCGTCGCCGGCGCGCAGGTGGACCGAGCCGCGGCTTTCCGGGCGCAGGTTGCAGACCGACACGGTCATGCCGGGGTACTTGTGCAGCGGCGAGCCGAAGGCGTCGAGCGACAGCGGCTGGACGTGGAACTCGATGTTGGCGCTGTCCTCGCGGTCCGACGAGCGGCAGAAGATGCCCAGCTGGCTGGGCGCCATCGACATCGGACCCGAGCGGCGCAGCACGTATTCCAGACCGATCATCGCCTTTCCGAACAGGGTCGAGACGCGGTCGTTCAGCGTCTTTGCGCCGGTGATCCGCCACACGGTGCGCAGCTGCAGGTGGTCCTGCAGGTTCTCGCCGACGCCGGGCAGGGCGTGGGCGACGTCGATGCCGTGTTCGGCCAGAACCTCTGGGGCGCCGATGCCCGACAGCTCCAGGATCTGCGGCGTGCCGATGGCGCCGGCGGACAGCACCACCTCGCGCCCGGCGCGGGCGCGGCGGGCCTCGCCCTGCGCGGTGTAGGCGACGCCGGTGACGCGGGTGCCGTCGAGGATCAGCCGGTCGACATGGGCGTCGGTCTCGATCCGCAGGTTCGGGCGCTTGCGGGCGGGGTTGAGGAATGCCTTGCGCGCGTTCCAGCGGATGCCGCCGCGCTGGGTCACGGGAAAGTAGCCCGAGCCTTCGTTGTCGCCGTCGTTGAAATCGTCTGTGGGCGGGATGCCGATCTCGTCGGCGGCGCGGGCGACGTCGTCGAGGATCGGCCAGTTGAGGCGCTGGCGCTCGACGCGCAACTCGCCCTCGGTGCCGTGGTTGTCGTCGGCGGGGCCGAAATGATGCTCGGACTTGCGGAAGTAGGGCAGGACGTCGTCCCAGCCCCAGCCGTCGTTGCCCATCTGCCGCCACTGGTCGTAGTCGCGGGCCTGCCCGCGCATGTAGATCATGCCGTTGATCGACGAACACCCGCCCAGCAGCTTGCCGCGCGGGTAGTTCAGCGCGCGCCCGCCCAAGCCGTCCTCGGATTCGGTGCGGAAGCACCAGTCCATCGACGGGTTGCCCATGGCGTAGAGGTAGCCCATCGGCACGTGGACCCAGAACCGGTTGTCGCTGCCGCCCGCCTCGAGCAGCAGCACGCGGGCCTTGGGGTCGGCGCTGAGCCGGTTGGCCAGCACGCAGCCGGCCGAGCCGGCGCCCACGACGATGTAGTCGTATTCGCCCCGGTCGGTCCTGTCCGTCACGCCTGTGTCCGCACGCATTTCTGTTCCTGAACGCCCAATCCGTCGATTTCCAGGCGCATCACCTGGCCGTCCTGCAACCAGACCTGCGGGCGCATCCCCAGCCCGACGCCCGGAGGCGTTCCGGTGGTCACCACATCCCCCGGCTCGAGCGTCATGAAGCCGCTGAGATAGCTGACCAGATGAGGGATGCCAAAGATCAGCGTCCGGGTCGAGCCGTTCTGCCGCCGCTCGCCATCCACGAAAAGCTGCATTCCGAGATCGTGAGGGTCGGCGACCTCGTCGGCGGTGACCAGCCAAGGGCCCATCGGGGCGAAGGTGTCGTGGCTCTTGCCCTTGGTCCACTGGCCCTGACGCTCGGCCTGCCAGGCGCGTTCGGACACGTCGTTGAGGATGCAGTAGCCCGCCACATGCGCCATCGCGTCCGCTTCCGAGACGTTCTTGGCGCGGGTGCCGATGACGAAGGCCAGTTCGACCTCCCAATCGACCTTTTCGGCGCCGGCGGGCAGTTCCACGTCGTCGTTGGGACCGCAGATGGCGCTGGTGGCCTTCATGAACACGATCGGCTCGGACGGGACGTCCATGCCCGATTCGGCGGCGTGGTCGGAGTAGTTCAGCCCGATGCCGATCAGCTTGCCCACGCGGCCGACGCAGGGCCCGAGACGCGGGTTGCCGTCGACCTTCGGCAGCGCCGTCCAGTCGAGTGCCGCGATCTCGGCCAGCCGCGACGGCGCAAGGACGCTGCCGTCGATGTCCGCGACTTCGCCCGAGAGGTCGCGCAGCGTGCCGTCGTTGTCGACGAGGCCGGGGCGTTCGTCGCCGGGATTGCCGTATCGCACCAGTTTCATGGGATCGTGCCTTTCTTTTCGTAGGAAGTGACTTTGGCCCGCGTGCCGGTCCGGGATCAATACACCGCGATCTGCGGGAAGGCGATCAGCATGCCGACCGCCAGGATCTGCAGGCAGATGAACGGCACCAGCGCGCGGAAAATCTCGCCCAGGGTGATGTCGGGGGGTGTCACGCTTTTCAGGTAGAAGGCCGCGGGACCGAAGGGCGGCGTCAGGAACGACACCTGCATGTTCATGGCGAACAGGACGCCGAACCAGATCGGGTCGAGGCCAAGCTCGCGGATCACGGGCACGAAGATCGGCATGGTCAGCAGCGCGATCCCCACCCAGTCGAGGAACATGCCTAGGACGAACAGGATCAGCATCATGGTCAGCACGATGATCGTGGGGTTGTCCGACACGCCGGTGATCAGCGAGGCGATGAAGTCGATTCCGCCCATCAGGTTGTAGACGCCGACCAGCGCGCTGGCGCCGATGCCGATCCAGACGATCATGCCGACGGTCGACAGCGTCTGGCGCGCGGCGTCCTGCAGCATGGCCATGCTGAATTCGCGCCGCAGCATGGTCGACAGAATGACGCCGGCCACGCCCACGGCCGATGCTTCGGTCACCGATGCGATGCCGCCGTAGATCGAGCCCAGGACGAAGACCACCACGAGGATCGGCAGCACCAGCCCGCGCAGCAGCTTCCACTGCTCGGGGGCGGGCATGCGCTCGGCCTCGGGCGGGGGCGCGGCGGTGGGATCGGTGTAGGAGCGGAACAGCACGTAGGCCACGTAGAAGCCCGCCAGCATGAAGCCGGGCACGAAGGCGGCGGTGAACAGCTCTCCGACCGAGACGTTGGCGGTGAGGCCGTAGATGATCAGCACGATCGAGGGCGGCACCATCGTGCCGAGCGAGCCGCCGGCGCAGACCACGCCGATCGCCAGCCGCCGGTCGTAGCCCTGGCGCAGCATCTGCGGCAGCGCCACGAGGCCCAGCAGCACGATCTCTCCGCCGATGATGCCGGACATGGCGGCGAGGATGACGGCGACGAAGATGGTCTGCACCGCGACGCCGCCGCGCACGCGGCCGGCGATCAGCCGCATCGCGTCGAAGAGGTCGCGCGCGATCCCCGACCGGTCGAGGATCGCCGCCATCAGCACGAACATCGGCACCGAGACGAAGACGAAGGAGGTGACGAAGGAATAGACCCGGCTGGTGATCAGCGGCACCGCCATCGGGCCGAACCAGCCGATCGCGAACAGCAGCGCCACCAGCAGCGTGACCAGCGCCAGCGGCATGCCCGTCAGCAGCAGCACCAGCAGCAGGCCGAACATGACGATTGTGCCAAGCTCGATCCCCAGCGTGCTGAGGTCGGTGAACGACTGAAGGAAGCTCATCGGGGGGCCTTTCGGCGCGCGGCGGCGGCGCGCGTGTAATTGATGGCGAGGACCACGAACTGCACGCACATCACGATCAGGACGATCAGCAGGACGATCTTGACCAGCGCGGGCGCGGGCGAGTTCCAGGCGCTGCCGCTGGTCTCGAGGTAGAAGGCGCCGGTGGGGCGGATCGTCGCCTTCTCGACCATGCGCCAAGCGGCCCAGGCGAAGAACCCGGTCGAGAAGGCACAGAGCAGCGAGATCGCGGCGTCGAGCGCGGGCCGCGCCCGGCCGCGCACGTGGTCGTAGAGCAGCACGACGCGGATATGCGCGTCGCGCACGACGCACAGCAGCCCGCCGAAGATGAAGGTGACCGCGCTGAGAAAGATCGAGGTCTCGTGCGCCCAGGTGGTCGGCGCGTTCAGGAAGTAGCGCATCACCACCTCCAGCACGAGCACGCCGGCGGCGAGCAGGATCCCGGCGGCGAAGGCGCCCGACACCCGGTGGATGACGCGGCCCATGCGGCCCGCCTGCGGCAGCGGTGCGGTGGCCGAGAGGACGGCCTCGGGGATGGTGTCCGGGATCGTCTTCGGGATCGCCGGGGGCGGGTCTGGGTGTCGTGCCATGGCGGGATCGGTCCGGTGGGGTGCGAGAAGGGAAGGGCCGGGGGCGGATCGCGCCGCGCCCCGGCCGCGTCGGAGTGGGCTCAGTCGAGCAGGCCCTGCGTCTCGAGATACGAGGTCAGCGTGTCGTAGACCTTCCGCGCATTCTCGGACTGGTCGGCGACGTTCTCCCACTGGCCCATCGCGATGGTGCGGAAGCGGGCGCGTTCCTCGGCGGGCCAGTCGTGCACGGTGATGTCGGGGTTGGCGTTGGCCTCGGCCACGGCGGCGAGGTCCTTGATCGACAGCTGCGCCACCATGTCGGCGGCGAGGTCGCGCACCGAGACGGTCATGATCTCCTGCAGGTCCGCGGGCAGGGCGTTCCAGGCGTCGAGGTTCATCGCCACCTCGACCAGCGGCATCGAGTGGAAGCCGGGATAGACCGGGTGGTTGCCGGCCTTGTGCAGGCCCTGCGACTGGTTGGTCGAGAAGACGGTGCTGTCGGCGGCGTCGATCACACCCTTGTCGAGCGCGGTGAACACCTCGGCATAAGGCAGGTTCACGGGCACGGCGCCGGCGGCGTCGAAGACCTGCTGGATCAGGCCCTCGGGGGCGCGGACCTTGAGGCCCTTGAGGTCGTCCACGCCGTCGAGCGGCTTGCTGGAGACGAAGCCCTCGAGGCCGGTGGTCGTGGCGCCGACGAAGTGCAGGTTGTAGGGCTCTTCGAGTTCGCGCATCAGCTCGTTGCCGCCGCCGTAGCGCATGAAGCGGAACATCTCCTCGGGCGAGGACCAGGCGCCGATCGGATTGGCGATCAGGCCGAAGGCGGGGTCCTTGCCGGAAAAGTAGCTGACATCGGTGATGTGGCCGTCGAGGATGCCGGCGCCGACGGCGTCCTGGGTCTCGTTGTACTCGACCACGGCGCCGACGGGCAGCAGGTCGATCGCGATGCGGCCGCCGCTCATCTTCGCGACCTGTTCGGTCCAGGCGTCCTGGATCATGAAGTTGGGGTTGCCGGCCGGGTCGACCGACTGGAACGTGAAGGAATGCTCCTGTGCCGTCGCCGGCAGCGCGGCCGCGGCGCAGAGCGCGCCCGCGGCGATCGTCATGGTGATCCTGGTGGTCATCGTGGGTCTCCTCCCGTGGTGATGGGTCGTTGCGGGTGGCCGGGCGCACGGCCCGGGCTCCCTTCTTCGGCGCGCGGGCCCCTCCCGGACCCGCGGGCGAACCTATTCGGCGGCCGCGACGGCGCGCCTCGGCGTGTTGACGAGGTTGCGGATCGTGCCGTCGCTCAGGCACAGCATCGCCGTCTCGACCGCCAGGCGGCGCGCGTCGGCGACGCTTTCGGGGCTGGACCAGGCGGCGTGCGGCGTCATCAGCAGGCGCTCGCCCACCAGCGGATCGGCGCCGTTCGCATAGGCCTTCGCGATGGCGTCCCCGGGCGCGGGCGGCTCGGTCGGCAGCACGTCGAGGCCGGCGCCCGCGATCACGCCGTCGCGCAGCGCGGCCAGCAGGGCGGGCACATCGACAATGGCGCCGCGCGCGGTGTTGATCAGGATCGCACCGGGCTTCATCAGCGCCAGCGTTTCGGCATCGATCATGCCGCGCGTCTCGGGCGTGAGGGGGCAGTGCAGGCTGACCACGTCGCTGTCGCGCAGCAGGGCGGCCAGGCTTTCGACGCGGCGCACGCCCACGGCGATCTCGGCCCCGCGCGAGACGTGCGGGTCGTAGCACACGACGTCGAGGCCGAAGGCCTTGGCGCGCAACGCGGTGGCGGTGCCGATACGTCCCAGCCCGACCACGCCGAAGGTGCGCCCGCGCAGCCGGCCCATCAGCGGCGCCTGCGCATGATCGAATCCCGCCTGCGGCGAGTCCATCAGCCGGCGGTGATAGGCGGTGAGGCCGCGCTTGAAGTTCAGCATCATGGCGATGGCGTGGTCGGCGACCTCGCTTGTGCCGTAATCGGGCGTGTTGCAGACCGGGATGCCGCGCGCGGCGGCGGCGTCGAGGTCGATGTGATCGAAGCCCACGCCGGCCCGCACGATGACACGGCACCGGTCGAGCCGGGCGATCACCGCCGCGTCGATCTTCATCTCGTGCCAGACCACCAGCGCGTCGGCGCGGCGCCAGGCGTCGGCGGGAATCGCGTCGGGGTCACGGTCGCGGAAGATGCTCCAGTCGACGTCCGGGCCTGCCGTCTCGCGCTCGATCCGCGCATCGTCGGCGTACTGGGCGTCCGGGGTCATCAGGTGAAACTGGGCCATCGTCTCTGCGTCCTTCCACGAAATTGCTTCAACTAGAATTCTAGTATTTGCGTCGACTGTCAAGTGCGTTTACATGGACCGGGGCGGCGATCGGGGATAGATCGCGTCAGGCCCGTGACCCTTCGGGCGCCGTTCCGAGGAACCGGAGGAAACCGACGTGTCGCTGAGCAACGAAGCGTTCACCCGCATCCGCGAGGCCATCGTCTCGGGGAAGCTGGATTTCGGCGAACGCCTGTCCGAGATGCAGATCGCCGAGGCGCTGGAGATGAGCAAGGCGCCGGTGCGCACCGCGTTCTTCAAGCTGCGCGACATCCGGCTGGTGACGATCGTGCCGCAGGCGGGGACCTACGTCTTCTCGCCCCGCCGCGAGGACGTGCTGGAGATGAGCACCTTCCGCGCGGTGCTGGAGACCGCCGGGATGCGGCTGTCGATGCAGCACGCGGCCCCGGTGGTGATCGAGACGCTGGAGACGACGATCGAGCAGATGGAAAAGGCGCTGGGCAGCGGCAACTGGGCGCAGTACGAGGCCGCCGACATGGCGTTTCACGAGGTGTTCGTGCGCGCCTCGGGCAACAGCTTCCTGCCGCAGGCCTACGACCTGACCGCCTCGGCGATCCAGGCGCTGCGGGTGCGGCTGCAGGGCGGCGAGGGCGATTACCGCCAACAATCCTTCGGCGAGCACAAGATGATCCTGGCGGCGCTGAAGGACGGCCGGCTGGACGCTGCTGCGCGCGCGCTGGAGGACCACATCATGGTCATCAACGAGGCCCGGCTGCACCTGCCCGAGGGGACCAGCCGCGCCCGCGCGCGGACCCGCGCGCCCGAGGAATACAAGGCGTTGTTCGCCGGCTGAGCCATTGGCGGTGCCGGAAACGAGAACGGGCGCGGCCGAGGCCGCGCCCGCGTTGCGATGTCAGGCGATCACGGGGCCGGTTGGAATTACAGGCCAGGGTAGATCGGGAAGCGGGCGCAGAGCGCCTCGACCTCGGCGCGGACCTTGGATTCGACCGCGTCGTTGCCGTCCTCGCCATTGGCGGCGAGGCCGTCGACCACCTCGATGATCCAGTCGGCGATCTGGCGGAACTCGGGCTCGCCGAAACCGCGCGTGGTGCCGGCGGGGCTGCCCAGCCGGATGCCGCTGGTGACGGTGGGCTTTTCCGGGTCGAACGGCACGCCGTTCTTGTTGCAGGTGATGTGCGCGCGGCCCAGCGCCTTCTCGGTCGCGTTGCCCTTCACGCCCTTGGGCCGCAGGTCGACCAGCACCACGTGCGTGTCGGTGCCGTGCGTCACGGTGTCGAGCCCGCCCTTGATCAGCTGGTCGGACAGCGCCTGCGCGTTGCGGATGACGCCGGCCTGGTAATCCTTGAACTCGGGGCGCAGCGCTTCGCCGAAGGCGACGGCCTTGGCGGCGATCACGTGCATCAGCGGGCCGCCCTGGATGCCGGGGAAGATGGCGCTGTTGAACTTCTTCGCCAGCGCCTCGTCGTCGGTCAGGATCATGCCGCCGCGCGGGCCGCGCAGGGTCTTGTGCGTCGTGGTGGTGGCGACGTGCGCGTGCGGGAAGGGCGAGGGATAGTGCCCGGTCGCGACGAGGCCGGCGAAATGCGCCATGTCGACCAGCAGGTAGGCGCCCACGTTGTCGGCGATCTCGCGCATCTTCGGGAAGTCGATGATGCGGGGAATGGCCGAGCCGCCGGCGATGATCATCTTCGGCTTGTGCTCGGAGGCCAAGGCCGCGACCTGGTCGTAGTCGATCAGGTTGTCCTGCTGGCGCACGCCGTACTGGATGGCGTTGAACCACTTGCCCGACTGGTTGGGCTTGGCGCCGTGGGTCAGGTGGCCGCCGGCATCGAGGCTCATGCCGAGGATGGTGTCGCCGGGCTGCAGCAGCGCGGTGAACACGCCTTGGTTGGCCTGTGATCCCGAGTTCGGCTGCACGTTGGCGTAGCCCACGCCGAACAGCTTGCAGGCGCGGTCGATGGCGAGGTTTTCCGCCACGTCGACCCAGTCGCAGCCGCCGTAGTAGCGCCGGCCGGGATAGCCCTCGGCGTACTTGTTGGTCATCACGCCGCCCTGCGCCTCCATCACGGCGGCCGAGACGATGTTTTCCGAGGCGATCAGCTCGATCTCGTCGCGCTGGCGGCCCAGCTCGCCGCGCATGGCGGCGGCCAGCTCGGGGTCGCGGGTCTCGAGGCGCTCGGTGAAGAAACCGTCGTCGCGATGCGGTGCATTCATGGTCTTGCTCCTGTCGGATTCGCGTTCGGGCCGTGGATACTGGAACATGGCGCGCAAACCTAGCGCGTAAACCGCCGCAGGGTCGCGGATGCTGGCGTTTCGCGGCGCGGCGTGGTTGGGTCGGGGACGAAACGCGCCTTTCGGAAACCGCCAGAACCCTCGGGACAGACCATGTCGTTACGCATCGCCTTCTGCGCCTCGAGCGCACCCACGGCGCAGGCCGCCCTTGCCGCGCTGTCGCGGCGCTACGGCGACCACGCCGAGGACGGCGCCGACGTGATCGTGGCGCTGGGCGGCGACGGGTTCATGCTGGCGACGCTGCACCGCACGCAGGACAACCCCGCGCCGGTCTACGGGATGAACCGCGGCACCGTGGGCTTCCTGATGAACGGCTATTCCGAGCACGACCTGCCCGCCCGGCTGGAGGCTGCCGAAGAGGCGGTGATCAACCCGCTGGCGATGCGGGCGGCGCGGCTCGACGGGTCGGTCCACGAGGCGCTGGCGATCAACGAGGTGTCGCTGCTGCGCGCGGGGCCGCAGGCGAGCCGGCTGAAGATCCACGTCGACGGCAAGGTGCGCATGGCCGAGCTGGTCTGCGACGGCGCGCTGGTGGCCACGCCCGCGGGCTCGACGGCGTACAACTACTCGGCCCACGGGCCGATCCTGCCGATCGGGTCGGACGTGCTGGCGCTGACGGCGATGTCGGCGTTCCGGCCCCGGCGCTGGCGCGGCGCGCTGCTGCCCAAGACCGCGCGCGTCACCTTCGAGGTGCTGGAGCCGGAAAAGCGCCCGGTGATGGCCGAGGCCGACGCCCGCGCGGTGCGCGACGTGGTCAGCGTCGACATCCGGTCCGAGCCGAGCATCGCGCACCGGGTGATGTTCGACCCCGGGCACGGTCTGGAAGAACGGCTGATCCGCGAACAGTTCGTATAAGAGGCGCACATGGACCTGCTGGGCCTGCACCACGTGGCGATCATCTGCGGCGACTATGCGCGCAGTCGCGCCTTCTACACCGAGACGCTGGGCCTGCCGGTGATCGCCGAGACGTACCGCGCCTCGCGCGACAGCTGGAAGCTGGACCTGGCGCTGCCGGACGGCGCGCGGCTGGAGCTGTTCAGCTTTCCCGGCGCGCCTGAGCGCCCCTCGCGCCCCGAGGCGCAGGGCCTGCGGCACCTGGCCTTCGCCGTGGCGGATGTCGAGGCCGCCAGCGCCGCGCTGCTTGCCAAGGGCGTCGCGGTCGAACCGATTCGCACCGACTCGCTGACCGACCGGCGGTTCACCTTCTTCGCCGACCCGGACGGCCTGCCGTTGGAGCTGTACGAGGCGGATCAGCCCGCGGGGTAGGCGAGCGAATCGAGGCCATCGGGGTCCAGCAGGACGAAGGCCGCGCCGTCGCGCCTGAGGATGCCCTCGGCCTCCCACCGGCGCAGGTGGCGGTTCACCGTCTCGCGCGCGACGCCGCACATGTCGCCCAGATCGCTTTGCGAAAAGCCGGCGTCCAGCCGGATCGCGCCGCCGTCGACCGGCTTGCCCCAGTCCGCGAACAGCCGGGCGAGGCAGCGGGCGAGGCGCGGCGCGGCCTCGAGCGTGGCTCGGTCGGTCGCGGCCTCGCTGGTCAGCCGCAGGCGGGCGCAGAGCGCCTCGATCACCGCGCGGGCGGCCTGGGGGCGCGATTCGAGGAACTGCAGCAGGCGGCCGCGGTCCAGCAGCCGCCCCGTCACGTCCACCGCGGCCGTCGCGTTGGCCCGGCGCGGCCGTCCGTCCAGCGCGGCCATCTCGCCGACAGCCGAGCCGGGGCCCAGCTGCGCCAGGATCCGGCGGCGGCCGTCGGCGAGGCTGACGCTGATCTCGACGCGGCCCGAATCGATGATCAGGACGGTGCGGCCCTCGGCCCCTTCGGTGAAGAACGTGTGGCCCGCGCTGTAGCGCACCGGCCGGGCCAGCGCGCAGAGCGCCCGCGCGTCGGGGCGCGACAGCGCTCCGAGCAGAAGGCCCCCGTGGCCGGGGTCCGGGCGAGTGTGCGTCGCGCGTCCCGGCCGATCCGTCATCCTGGAACTCGCACGCCAGAAAAGCCTTGCGGTGTGATCGGTGTCACAGCGTGGTAACGTATTCGTGCCATGATCGGAAGCGTGAGGTGGCCGGGGCATCACGCAAGTCTTTCACAGTACCTTTTTTAACCCGCCGCCTCCGTTGCGTGACGAGTACCCTTGCGCCGCTTTTTCAGGCGTCTTCACGCATCCGGCGAGGCATGGATGGCGCGCCGGGTGCGCATCCGGCACCGGCCGGGACCTGCGCTCTCATCCCCTTTGACGTCAGTCCCGGCCGGTGGCGGAGTATTTAGCCCCGTTGCGGATAGCCCAGCCCCGCCAGCGCGGAGCGAATCTCGTCCAGGATGGCGGGGTCGTCGATCGTCGCGGGTGTCTTCACGTCGTCTCCGTCGGCGATCTGCACCATCGTGCGGCGCAGGATCTTGCCCGAGCGCGTCTTGGGCAGCCGGTCGACCACCGCGCACAGCTTGAACGCCGCGACCGGGCCGATCTTCTCGCGCACGAGGCCCACGCATTCGCGCGCGATCTCATCGTGCGGGCGGTTCACGCCCTTGGTCAGGCAGACGAATCCCATCGGAAGCTGGCCCTTGAGCGGGTCGGCCACGCCGATCACGGCGCATTCGGCCACGTCCGGATGGGCGGCGAGCACTTCCTCCATCCCGCCGGTCGACAGGCGGTGGCCGGCGACGTTGATGACGTCGTCGGTGCGCGCCATGATATAAAGGTAGCCGTCTTCGTCGATCAGGCCCGCATCGCCGGTCTCGTAGTAGCCCGGGAAGCGCGACAGGTACGCCTTGCGAAAGCGGTCCTCGGCGTTCCAGAGCGTGGGCAGGGCGCCCGGCGGCAGCGGCAGTTTCACCGCGATGGCGCCCAGCGTGCCCGCGGGCAGGGGCTGGCCGTCCTCGCCCAGGATGCGCACGTCCCAGCCCGGCATCGGCACCGAGGGGCTGCCGATCTTGACCGGCAGCTTCTCGATCCCCGCGGGCATGGCGACGATGGGCCAGCCGGTTTCGGTCTGCCACCAATGGTCGTAGACCGGCTTGCCGGTGACGCCCTGCGCCCATTCGATCGTGTCCGGGTCGGCGCGCTCGCCCGCCAGGTAGATCGCCCGCAGCCCCGAGATGTCGTGGCCGGCCAGATGCGCGGCCTTCGGGTCCTCGCGCTTCACGGCGCGGAAGGCGGTGGGCGCGGTGAAGAAGGACTTCACGTCGTGCTCGGCGATGATGCGCCAGATGGTGCCGGCGTCGGGCGTGCCGATGGGCTTGCCCTCGAACACGATCGAGGTGTTGCCGTGGATCAGCGGCGCGTAGGCGATGTAGCTGTGGCCGACGACCCAGCCCACGTCCGACGCGGCCCAGAAGACCTCGCCCGGGCGGACGTCGTAGATGTTGTGCATCGTCCAGTTCAGCGCCACGAGGTGCCCGGCGGTGGGGCGGACCACGCCCTTGGGCGCGCCGGTCGTGCCGCTGGTGTAGAGGATGTAGGCCGGATGCGTGCCCTCGACCGGGACGCACCCGGCCGGTTCGGCCGCGGCGCAGGCGGCGTGCCAGTCGACGTCGCGGCCATCTTGCAGCGTGGCCTGCGCCTGGTCGCGCTGCAGCACGATGCAGAAGTCGGGCTTGTGCCGCGCCTGCTCGATCGCGGCGTCGATCAGCGGCTTGTATTCGACGACGCGCCCCGGCTCGATCCCGCAGCTCGCGGCGAGGATCGCCTTGGGACGCGCGTCGTCGATGCGCACGGCCAGCTCGTTGCTGGCGAAGCCGCCGAACACGACCGAGTGGATCGCGCCCAGCCGCGCGCAGGCGAGCATCGCCTCGACCGCCTCGGGGACCATGGGCATGTAGATGATGACGCGGTCGCCCTTGTCGATGCCGCGGGCGCGCAGCGCGCCGGCGAGGCGCGCGACGTTGTCCTGTAGTTCGGCGTAGGTGACCGTGCGCTGGGTGCCGGTGATCGGGCTGTCGTGGATCAGCGCGGCCTGGTCGCCGCGGCCGGCCTTCACGTGGCGGTCGACGGCGTTCCAGCAGGTGTTGACGCGCGCATCGGCGAACCATTCGTAGCGGTCGTCGCTTCGGTCGAACAGCGCGCGCGTGGGCGCGGTGTCCCAGTCGATCGCCTGCGCCTGCTCCATCCACCAGGCTTCGGGGTCGGCCTTCCAGGCGTCGTAGACCTCGCGGTAACCCATGCTTTTCCTCCCTCTCGATCCTCCGGGTACCGGGATAGGCGGCAAGGGGCGGGGGCGGCAAGCGTGATAGCGCAGGACAGCCGGAATGCCGCGCCGGCGCCCTTCCTCGCGCGGCGCGAATTCGACATGCGCCGCGTCGAAAACCGGCAAGCGGGGCGCCCGCGCGGGCGTAGGCTGAAGGGGTGGGCGGCAATCCCGCCGCCCCGAACGGAGCACGCGCCGAAATGGCCGACACCAAGAAGAAGCCCGCCAAGGAAGCCGGCGGCAAGCCGAAGAAGTAACCCGTGCGCCGCCGCGGTGCGTCCCAGGGGCGGCCGCGGCGGCATCCGGCTCGCTCAGCCGGAACGGATCGCCGGGTCAGCCGTACTGCGCCACCGGCGTGCCCGCGATGGCGGCCATGTTCAGAAGGCCGCGCGCAGTGATCGAGGGCGTCACGATGTGGGCGCGGTTGCCCATGCCCATGAGGATCGGACCGACCTCGAGCCCCCCGGCCTTCATCTTGAGGATGTTGCGCGTGGCGCTGGCCGCGTCGGCGTGGCCGAAGATCAGCACGTTGGCCGCACCCTTCATCCGGTTGTCGGGCAGCAGGCGGGCGCGCAGTTCGGGGTCGAGGGCGGCGTCGACGTTCATCTCGCCCTCGTAGCAGAAGTCGCGGGGCTGTGCGTCGAGCAGCGCGATCGCGTCGCGCAGGCGCTGGCCCGAGCCCTCGGCCTGGTTGCCGAACTGCGATTGCGAGCACATGGCGATGTTGGGCGTGATGCCGAAGCGCTTGACGTGCCGGGCGGCCGCTATCGCTGTCTCGGCCAGCTGCTCGGGGCTGGGACGGGTGTGGACATGCGTGTCGGCGATGAACAGCGGCCCGTCTTCCAGGATCATCAGCGACAGCGCGCCGTGCGGGCGCAGCGCGCCGCGGCCCAGGACCTGCGTGACGTAGTTCAGGTGCCAGCGGAATTCGCCGAACGTGCCGCAGATCAGGCTGTCGGCCTCGTCGCGGTGGACCATGACGGCGCCGATGGCGGTGCTGTTGGTCCGCATGATCGCGCGGGCGAGGTCGGGCGTCACCCCGCGCCGCGCCATCAGGTGATGGTAGCTTTCCCAGTAGTCGCGGTAGCGCGGGTCGTTTTCGGGGTTCACGATATTGAAGTCGCGGTCGGGCCGGATTTCCAGGCCCATGCGCTCGCACCGCATCTCGATCACTTCCGGGCGGCCGATCAGGATCGGCGTCTCGGTGGTTTCTTCCAGGATCGCCTGGGCGGCGCGCAGCACGCGTTCGTCCTCGCCCTCGGCGAAGACGATGCGGCGCGACGCGGTGGCGGCGGCCTCGAAGACCGGGCGCATCAGCAGCGCGGATTTGAAGACGCTCGCATCCAGCTTGCGCTTGTACTCGGCCACGTCCTCCAGCGGGCGCACGGCGACGCCGGTTTCCATCGCGGCCTTGGCCACGGCGGTGGCGACGACCCCCGACAGGCGCGGGTCGAAGGCCTTGGGGATCAGGTAGTCGGGGCCGAAGGTCAGCTGCTCGCCGCGATAGGCGGCGGCGGCCTCGGCGCTGGTGGTGGCGCGGGCCAGTGCCGCGATCCCCTCGACGCAGGCGATCTGCATCTCGTCGTTGATCTCGGTCGCGCCGACGTCGAGCGCGCCGCGGAAGATGAACGGGAAGCACAGGACGTTGTTGACCTGGTTCGGGAAGTCGCTGCGCCCGGTGGCGATGATCGCGTCCGGTGCCACGGCGCGGGCGGCGTCGGGCATGATCTCGGGGTTGGGGTTGGCGAGCGCGAAGATGATCGGGCGCGCGGCCATGCGCTGGACGTGCTCGGGCTTGAGCACATTGGGCCCCGACAGGCCCAGGAACAGGTCGGCGCCGTCGATGACGTCGTCGAGCGTGCGCTTGTCCGACGCCTGCGCGAACGCCGCCTTGTGCGGGTTCATGTCGACCTCGCGCCCCTCGTAGACCAGGCCGTGGATGTCGCACAGCCACACGTTCTCGCGCTTGACGCCCAGCTTGAGCAGCATGTTGAGGCACGCGATGCCCGCCGCCCCGCCGCCGGTCGAGACGACCTTGACGTCCTCGAAGCGTTTCTCGGCCAGCAGCAACGCGTTGGTGGCGGCGGCCGAGACGACGATCGCCGTGCCGTGTTGGTCGTCGTGGAAGACGGGGATGTTCATCCGCTCCCGGCAGATCTTCTCCACCACGAAACAGTCGGGCGCCTTGATGTCCTCGAGGTTGATCGCGCCAAAGGTCGGCTCGAGCGCGCAGACGATGTCGGCCAGCTTCTCGGGGTCGCTCTCGTTCAGCTCGATGTCGAAGCAGTCGATGTTGGCGAACTTCTTGAAGAGCACCGCCTTGCCCTCCATCACCGGCTTCGAGGCCAGCGCGCCGATATTGCCGAGGCCCAGCACGGCGGTGCCATTCGACACCACCGCGACGAGGTTGCCGCGTGCGGTGTAGCGGGCGGCGTTGAGCGGGTCGTCGCGGATTTCCAGGCACGCCTCGGCCACGCCGGGGGAATAGGCGCGGCTGAGATCGCGGCCGTTCGCCAGCGGCTTGGTCGCGCGGATCTCGAGCTTACCGGGCTTGGGGAACTCGTGGTAATCGAGCGCCGCCTGGCGCGGGGCGTCGCTGGGCGAATCGGACATGCGCGGACCCTTCCGGCTATCGTTGACATCTGAACGATCCGGCGACGCCGGAAAACCTGCCGCGCGGGTAGCAGGTTTCGCAAGCGCTTGTAAATCACGTCAGGTCAAGCGGAAGGCGCGTAGCGCAACGCCGTGGTGCGGCGACGCGAGGGTCTTTTAGTGGGCGCCTCAGTCGGCCAGTTCCTCAAGATAGGCCAGCCGGCGCGACGCCTGGTATTTCGTCAGCGAGGCATCGAACGGCTCGCCCGTGCGCTCGCACAGATCGCGCAGCCGGGCGGCCTGCTTTTCGGTCATCGGCTCTTCGTCACGGCCGGCGACGTCTTCCTCGGCGTTCACGCCGAGGGTCTTGGTCGTCATCGTGTCGGACAGTTTCATGGCACGTCTCCTTCACCTCGAAAACGCCTCTGGTTGCGGCGCGGTTCCGTGTTGCAATCGGCGCGGCGGCCTTCCAGATTGAGACTCCGTTCACGCCGACAGGAGCTTCCATGTCCCTCAAGGATGCCGCGCGCGCCGTGCGCGAAAATGCCTATGTGCCCTATTCGCGCTTCAAGGTCGGCGCCGCGATCCGGACGCCGTCGGGTGCCGTGCATGTCGGCTGCAACGTCGAGAACGTGGCCTACCCCGAGGGCACCTGCGCCGAGGCCGGCGCCATCGCCGCCATGTGCGCCGCCGGCGAGACGCGGATCAGCGAGGCCTACGTGGTGGCCGACGCGCCGTCGCCCGTGCCGCCCTGCGGCGGGTGCCGGCAGAAGCTGGCCGAATTCGCCGACGCCGACGTGAAGATCACCTTGGCCACGATGGACGGCACCGAGAAGGTCATGACCGTGGCCGAGCTGCTGCCGGGCGCCTTCGCCCGCGACCACATGGACCGCGCATGACCGACGCCCGCAGCGTCATCGCCGCCCTGCGCCGGGGCGACGCGCCCATGCCCGAGGCGCTGTCCTGGTTCGCGCGCGGTCTGGCCGACGGCAGCGTCAGCGACGCGCAGGCCGGGGCCTTCGCCATGGGCGTGTGCCTGCGCGGCCTGCCCGAGGCGGGGCGCGTGGCACTGACGCGCGCGATGCGCGACAGCGGGCACGTGCTGCACTGGGACCTGGACGGGCCGGTGGTGGACAAGCATTCCACGGGCGGGATCGGCGACTGCACCTCGCTGGTCCTTGCGCCCGCGCTGGCGGCCTGCGGCGCCTATGTGCCGATGATCTCGGGGCGCGGGCTCGGGCATACCGGCGGCACGCTGGACAAGCTCGACGCGATCCCGGGCTACGCGACGGCGGCGGACGAGGCGCGCTTTCGCCGGGTGGTCGCGGATGCGGGCTGCGCCATCGTCGGCGCGTCGGCGGACATCGCGCCGGCGGACCGACGGCTTTACGCGGTGCGCGACGTCACCGCGACGGTCGAAAGCCTGGACCTGATCTGTTCGTCGATCCTGTCGAAGAAGCTGGCGGCGGGGCTGCAGGCGCTGGTGCTCGACGTCAAGGTCGGCTCGGGCGCGTTCATGAAGACCGCCGCCGATGCGCGCGCGCTGGCCCGCGCCATGGTCGACACCGCCAACGCCGCGGGCTGCGCCACCGCCGTGCTGATGACCCGCATGGACGAGCCGCTGGCGCCGAGCCTCGGCAACGCGCTCGAGGTCGATGCGGCGATGCGCGTGCTGACCGGGGCCGAGACCGGGCCGCTTCATGACTTGTCCGTCGCGCTGGGCGCCGAGGCGCTGGACCGCGCGGGCATCGCGGACGGCGCGGCGAAGCTGCGCGAGGCCATCGCCTCGGGCGCGGCGGCGGAACGCTTCGCGCGCATGGTCTACGGGCTGGGCGGGCCCAAGGGCTTCGTCGAGGACTGGACCCGCTTCCTGCCCGAGGCGACGGTGATCGAGGAAGTGCCCGCGCCCGAATCGGGCGTCGTCACCGCCATCGACGGCGAGGCGCTGGGGCTGGCCGTCGTGCGGCTGGGCGGCGGGCGGCAGGTCGAAAGCGACCGCATCGATCCGGCTGTGGGCCTGTCGGACGTGGTGCGCCTGGGCACGCGCGTTGAGAAGGGCCAGCCGCTGGCGAAGGTCCACGCCGCGCGCGAGGGCCAGGCGCAGGAGGCCGCGCGCGCCGTGGCCGCCGCCGTCACGCTGGGGGACAAGGCGCCGAAATCCGGCCCGCTGGTGATCGAGAGGGTCGCATGACACGCGCCTTCCTGGTGGTGATGGATTCCGTCGGCATCGGCGGCGCCCCGGACGCGGACGCGTATTTCAGCGGCGGCGTGCCCGACACCGGCGCCGACACGCTGGGCCACATCGCGCAGGCCTGCGCCGAGGGGCAAGCCGATACCGGCCGGCAGGGGCCGCTGCGCGTGCCGACCCTCGCCCGGCTGGGCCTGTTCCACGCGCACGCGCAGGCGATTGGCGCGCCGCAGCCCGACCGCCCGGCCGAGGGGCTGTGGGCGGCGGCGACCGAGACCTCGGCCGGCAAGGACACGCCGTCGGGCCACTGGGAGCTGGCCGGGCTGCCCGTGCCGTGGGAATGGCACTACTTCCCCGAGACCGTGCCCGCCTTCCCGCCCGACATCACCCGCGCCGTCTGCGACATCGCCGGCTGCGACGGCATCCTTGGCGATTGCCACGGCTCGGGCACCGACATGATCGACCGCTTTGGCGCCGAGCATATCCGCACGGGCCGGCCGATCTGCTACACCTCGGCCGACAGCGTGTTCCAGATCGCCGCGCACGAAGAGGCGTTCGGCCTCGACCGGCTTCTGGACCTGTGCGAACGCGTCGCGCCCCGGCTGCACGCGATGCGCGTCGGCCGCGTGATCGCGCGGCCCTTCGTGAGCGAGCCGGGCCGCTTCCGCCGCACGGCGAACCGCCGCGACTATGCCATCGCCCCGCCCAAGCCGATCCTGACCAACTGGGTGCAGGAGGCGGGTCAGCCCGTGCATGCGGTGGGCAAGATCGGCGACATCTTCTCGATGAGCGGCATCGACACGCTGCGCAAGGGCGACGACGCCGCGCTGATGGGCCACCTGTCGGACCTGCTGGACACGGCCGGGGACGGATCGCTGGTCTTCGCCAACTTCGTCGAGTTCGACAGCCTTTTCGGCCACCGCCGCGACGTCGCGGGCTATGCGCGGCAGCTGGAATGGTTCGACGCGGAACTGGGCCGGCTGCTGGCAAAGCTGCGCGACGGCGACCTGATGGTGATCACCGCCGACCACGGCAACGACCCCACCTGGGCCGGCACAGACCACACGCGCGAGCGCGTGCCGGTGCTGATGGCCGGGCGCGGCGCCGGCGGCCTGGGCGACATGGCCTTCGCGGACGTGGCCGCGTCGGTCGCGGCGCATCTGGGCGTGCCGGGGCGCGGGCCGGGCGTGTCGGCGCTGTAGGCGGCGCGATCCTATGGCGCATCGGGCCGGGCGATGCTATCCGCCCCGAAACGCCGACAGGACCGCCGCATGAGACATCCCGACGACCGACCGCCGCTGGACGACGAGGCGCTCGACCGCATCGCCCGCCTGCCCAAGGCCGAACTGCACACCCATTTCGAGGGCGCCGCCCCGCCCGCGTTCATCCGGGGGCTGGCGAAGAAGCGCCACGTCGACCTGTCGGGCATCTTCCGGCCCGACGGATCCTATGCCTACCGCGACTTCGTGCATTTCCTGTCGGTCTACGAGGCCGCCACGTCGGTGCTGAAGGCGCCCGAGGATTTCGGCCGGCTCTGCACCGCCTTCCTCGAGGAAAGCGCCGCCAACGACGTGGTCTATACCGAGACGTTCCTGTCGCCCGATTTCTGCGGCGGCGGCGACGTGTCCGCGTGGCGCGAATACCTGCACGCTATCCGCGAGGCGGCCGAGGCGGCCGAGCGCGACATGGGCGTCACCCTGCGCGGCATCGTCACCTGCATCCGCCATTTCGGCCCCGACCAGGCCAGGCGCGCGGCGGCTTGCGCGGCCGAGACCACCGACGACTGGCTGACCGGCTTCGGCATGGGCGGGGACGAGAACAAAGGCAAGCAGGGTGATTTCGCCTACGCCTTCGACATGGCGCGCGAGGCCGGGCTGCGGTTGACCACCCATGCCGGCGAATGGCGCGGGCCTGCGGAAGTGCGCGACGCGCTGGCGCTGGGGGTCGAGCGCCTCGGCCACGGCGTGCGCGCGTCCGAGGACCCCGCGCTGGTCGAGGAACTGGCCGAACGCGGCATCACGCTCGAGGTCTGCCCCGGCTCGAACGTGTTCCTGGGCGTCTACGACACGCTGTCGAAGCACCCGATCGACACGCTGCGCGACAAGGGCGTCAACGTCACGGTGTCCACCGACGACCCGCCGTTCTTCCACACCACCATGCGCCGCGAATACGTCAACCTCGCCCGCACCTTCCACTGGGAAGAGGCGGTGTTCACCGACCTCAACCGCACCGCGATGGCGGCGGCGTTCTGCGACGACGCCACGCGCGACACGATCCTCAAGAAACTGGAGCCCGCAGCATGACCCGGCACCTGACCATCGTCGACCACCCGCTGGTGCAGCACAAGCTGTCCATCATGCGCGACAAGACCACCTCGACCGCGTCGTTCCGGCAGCTGCTGCGCGAGATCAGCCACCTTCTGGCCTACGAAGTCACGCGCGACCTGCCGATGACGACCGAGATGATCGAGACGCCCATGTGCGAGATGGAAGCGCCGATGATCGAGGGCAAGAAACTGGCCCTGATCTCGATCCTGCGGGCGGGCAACGGTTTGCTCGACGGCATCCTCGACCTGATCCCGGCGGCGCGCGTCGGCTTCGTCGGCCTCTACCGCGACGAGCAGACGCTGCAGCCGGTGCAGTACTACTTCAAGGTGCCCGAGAACCTCGGCGACCGGCTGTCGATCGTCGTCGACCCGATGCTGGCGACGGGCAATTCCTCGGCCGCCGCGGTCGACCTGCTGAAGCAGGCGGGCGCGCGCGACATCATCTTCCTGTGCCTGCTGGCCGCGCCCGAGGGCGTCGCGCGGATGCGCGAGGCGCACCCCGACGTGCCGATCGTGACCGCCGCGCTGGACGAGAAGCTGAACGACCGCGGCTACATCCTGCCGGGCCTCGGCGATGCGGGCGACCGGATGTTCGGCACGCAGTAGGAACCGCTGGCCGCGCGGAATCTTTACAAGATGGCGGGGATGGGCCACCGTTCCCGCACAAGGGAAAGGGTCGCGCCATGCCGTTCACGTCGCTACGAAGCCTCGCGCTGATCGCCGCCGCGTGCGGCGCCGTCGCGGTCCCGGCCGGGGCGCAGCAGGCGTTCATCGCCGAACCCGCGAACCTGCCGCCCGACAGCTTCACCGGAGACCAGTTCGTCGACAGCCGCGGCTGCATCTTCGTGCGCGCGGGCTTCGACGGGACGACCACCTGGGTGCCGCGCGTCACCCGCTCGCGCGAGCCGATCTGCGGGCAGGCGCCGACCTTCGCGGCCGTGGCCGACTCGGCGCCGCAACCCGAAGCGGTCGCGGAGCCGCCGGTGACGGTCGAGGCCGGGGCGTCGGTATCGCCGCCCGCCGCGCTGCGGGCCGAAGCCGAAGTCGCGCCGCCGCCGCGCACCCGCGCGCAGACCGCCCGGCCGCAGGCGGCGGTGCCGCC
>NZ_JBELMH010000036.1:0-32847 GCF_042096055.1 Citreimonas sp.
GGCCGCGCGCCTGTCGGATGCCGCGTGGATCGCGCTGGCGGGCGCCTTCCTGCTGCTGCCGCTGGGGCTGGTGGTGCTGCGCGGCGCGCCGGGGCTGGCGCTGCTGGGCGCCGACACGTGGCGCGCGGCGGGCCATTCGCTGGCCGTGGCGCTGGCCTCGACCGCCTTGTGCCTGGCCTGGGCGCTGCCGCTGGCGCGCCCGCGCGGCGCGCTGCTGTCGCTGGCGGCGATCGCGATCTCGCCGCTGGTGCTGGGCACCGGGCTGTTCCTGATCCTGCGGCCCTTCGTGAACCCGTTCGCCATGGCGTTGCCCGTGACCGCGCTGGTCAACGCGCTGATGGCGCTGCCCTTCGCGCTGCGCATCCTCACCCCCGCGGCCGAGGCGACTCGCGCCGACTATGCCCGCCTCGCCGCGACGCTGCGGATGACGCCGGCGGCGTGGCTGAGGCTGGTGATGCTGCCGCGCCTCGCGCGGCCGATGGGCTTCGCCGCCGGGCTGACCGCGGCGCTGGCGATGGGCGACCTGGGCGTGATCGCGCTCTTCGCCGATCCGCAGCGGGCGACGCTGCCGTTGCAGATCTACGGGTTGATGGGGTCGTACCAGATGCAGGCGGCCTCGGGCGCCGCGCTGCTGCTGCTGATCCTCAGCTTCGGGCTGTTCGTGCTGTTCGATAGGGGGGGACGCATCCGTGCTGCGGCTTGAGGGAATCGAGATCGGCATGGGCGGCGAGAGCCTGCGCGCGGACCTGTCGCTGCGCCCGGGCGCGCGCGTCGCCGTGCTGGGCCCGTCGGGCGCGGGCAAGTCGACGCTGCTGGACGTCATCGCCGGGTTTCGCGTGCCCGCGCGCGGGCGCGTGACGTGGGACGGCGTCGATCTTACATGCGCACCGCCGCAGGGACGGCCGGTCTCGATCCTGTTCCAGGACGGCAACCTGTTCCCGCACCTGACGCTGTCGCGCAACCTTGGCCTGGCCCTGCGGCCCGACGGGCGGCGGCCGGACGCGACAGCGCGCGCGCGAATTGAGGCGGCGCTGGACCGCGTCGGGCTGACGGGCCTGGGCGATCGCCGCCCCGGCACGCTGTCGGGCGGGCAGATGGGCCGCGCGGCGCTGGCCCGCTTGCTGCTGCAGGACCGCCCCGTGCTGCTGCTGGACGAGCCGTTCGCCGCGCTCGGCCCCGCGCTCAAGACCGAGATGCTGGCGCTGGTGGCCGAGGTCGCGGACGAGCTGGGCGCGCTGACCCTGCTGGTGACGCACGACCCGGCCGATGCGCGGCGCTTTGCCGGTCAGGTGGTGCTGGTGGCCGAGGGCGTGGCCCATCCGCCCGCCGACACCGCGGCGCTGCTGGACGACCCGCCGCCCGCCCTGCGCGACTACCTGGGCTGAGGACAGACGGGGACGCTCGTGGCCCTGCGGGCCACATCGCCCCACCCGCCGTCCCTTGACCGTCATGCGCAATGAAAAAGGCCCCGCCTGTCCTGGCGGGGCCTTTCATCAGTCTCGGGGATCCGGTCAGTGCTTGCGCTTGATCGGCGCCCAGATCTTCTTGTTGGTCAGGTACAGCAGCACCGACAGCAGCACCAGGAACAGCACGCCGACGAAGCCGGCCTCTTTCCGCGCCATCAGCTTGGGCTCGGCGGTCCACATCAGGAAGGCCGCCACGTCCTTGGCCTGCTGCTCGATCGTCGCCTCGGTGCCGTCGGCATAGGTCACGTCGTCGCCGTAGAGCGGCTGCGCCATGCCGAAATAGCCGCCATAGGCCTCGTTCTCGTAGAGCACGGCGCCGGCTTCGGTCTTCTGCTCGCCGGTGTAGCCGGTCAGCAGCGAGGCGATGTACTCCGCGCCGCCCATGCCCTTGAAGAACTGGTTGATGCCCAGCCCGTAGGGGCCGTGAAAGCCCGCGCGCGCCTTGGCCATCAGCGACAGGTCGGGCGCGCCAAGCGCCACGTTCGGCGGGAAGTTGTCGGTCGGCCGCGCCTCGCGTTCCTCGCCGGTCTCCTCGTCGATGACGAAGAAGTTCTGCGCGGCGTAGGCACGCACCTGGTCCTCGGGCAGGCCGGGGCCGCTTTCCTCGGAGAGGGTGCGGATCGGCACGTATTGCAGCCCGTGGCAGGCCGAGCAGACCTCGGTGTAGACCTGCAGGCCGCGCTGCAGCTGCGCCTGGTCGAAGGACCCGAAGGGCCCCTCGAACGAGAACTCGTAATCGGTGACGTGGCCTTCGCCCCCGGCGGCAAAGGCACCGCCGGCGGACAGGGTCAGGGCCGTCAGGGCCGAGAGCGTGAGTGTCTTGAGCATTGCTGTTCGGTCCTTGTCTCTTACTCGGCCGGGGTCGGATCGACGAGGGTCTTGGTCCCGCCGGTCTTGCCCGCCTTGTGCGCGGCGAAGTCTTCCTCGATCGTCGCCGGTTGCGGCAGCGGCTTCTCGAAGACGCCCAGCAGCGGCAGGATCACTAGGAAGTAGGCGAACCAGTAGGTCGACCCGATCAGCGCGATGTAGGGATAGATCCCCTCGGCGGGCATGGCGCCGGCCCACATCAGCACGAAGAAGTCGATCACCAGCAGCGCGAACCACCACTTGAACATCGGGCGGTAGCGGCCCGAGCGCACCGACGAGGTGTCGAGCCACGGCGCCAGCGCCATCACCGCGATCGCGCCGAACATCGCCAGCACGCCGAAGAACTTGGCGTCGACGATGCCGCCGGTCAGGAAGTTGGCCGCGATGACCACCCAGACCTCGGAGTCGAAGGCGCGCAGGATCGCGTAGAACGGCAGGAAGTACCATTCGGGCACGATGTGCGCGGGCGTCGCCAGCGGGTTCGCCTCGATGTAGTTGTCGGGGTGACCCAGGTAGTTCGGCATGAAGCCGACGATCGCGAAGAAGACCGCCAGGATGAGCGCCAGCGCGAACAGGTCCTTGATCACGTAGTACGGCCAGAACGAGACCGTGTCCTTCTCGGCGTCGGCCTTCGAGGTGCGGCGCACCTCGACCCCGGTGGGGTTGTTGTTGCCGGTGGTGTGGAACGCCCAGATGTGCACCGCCACGAGGCCCGCGATGATGAACGGCATCAGGTAGTGCAGGCTGAAGAAGCGGTTCAGCGTGGCGTTGTCCACCGCCGGTCCGCCCAGCAGCCAGGTCTGGATCGGCTCGCCGATGAACGGGATCGCGCCGAAGAGGCCGGTGATCACCGTGGCGCCCCAGAACGACATCTGACCCCAAGGCAGCACGTAGCCCATGAACGCCGTGCCCATCATCAGCAGGTAGATCAGCATGCCGATAATCCACGTGATCTCGCGCGGGGCCTTGTAGGAGCCGTAGTAGAGGTTGCGGAAGATGTGCGCGTAGACCGCCACGAAGAACAGCGACGCGCCGTTCATGTGCAGGTAGCGCAGCATCGCGCCGCCGTTCACGTTGCGCATGATGTGCTCGACCGAGGCGAAGGCCAGGTCCACGTGCGGCGTGTAGTGCATCACCAGCACGATGCCTGTGACGATCTGCAGCACCAGGCAGAAGGTCAGCACGATCCCCCAGATCCACATCCAGTTGAGGTTCTTGGGGGTCGGGATCATGATCGTGTCGTACAACAGGCCGACGATGGGAAGCCGCTTGTGCAGCCACTTCTCGCCACCCGTGTTGGGTTCGTAATGGTCGTGCGGAATACCGGACATATCCCTGTCTCCTTATCCCAGCAGGATGGTGGTTTCGTCGACGAACTCGGCCGGCGGAATGTGCAGGTTCTCGGGTGCGGGGCCGCGGCGGATGCGCCCGGCGGTGTCGTAGTGCGACCCGTGGCAGGGGCAGAACCAGCCGCCCACGCCGCCGTCCACCGCGAAATCGCCCGCGTTGCCCAGCGGCACGCAGCCCAGGTGCGTGCAGACGCCCATCTGCACCAGCCACTGGCCGGTCTCGTCCAGCGCCCGGTTCTCGTCGGTCGCGGGCACGTCGCCCTGCAGGTTGGGGTTGCGCGCGATCGGGTCGGGCAGGTCGCTGACGTCGACGCTGCGCGCGGCCTCGATCTCGGCCTCGGTGCGCTTGCGGATGAAGACCGGCTTGCCCAGCCACTTCACCGTGATCTGGCTGCCGTCCTGCACGCCGCTGACGTCGACGCGGATCGTCGACATCGCCAGCACGTCGGCGGACGGGTTCATCTGGTTGACCAGCGGCCAGACCGCGGCCCCGGTCGCCACCACGCCCGCGCCCGCGGTCGCGTAGTACAGGAAGTCTCGACGGGTGCCTTCGTGGTCGTCTGCGTGTGACACGAGGTTCGCTCCATTTCTCGGGGCCGAGCTCATCGACCGGAATACGCGGAATCCGCCCCCCTCGGAGGCTATCGCGTGGCTATTTAGCTGGCGAGTCTTGGGCCGTCCAGCTTGCAAAACCGCAACATGGCCATAAGTGCTGATGTGTCGCGGTCGCGTCTCGGCCGCCGCTGTGGTTCAAGTGAGTCGAAGACGGGCCCGAGTCGGGCTTTGACGGGGTTGAGATGGTCATGAAGCTTCCTGCCGTTCTGATCGGTGCAGCACTCTGCGCGGCCAGCCCCGCCGCGGCGGAATTCGAGCTTTCGGCCTATACCGGCTGGCAGACCGCGCCGCACAGCCGCATCTCGGGCGACTACCCCGACGACATCGGCGGCAGCTACGACTCGCTGATCGGCTGGGACGGCAAGTCGTTCCAGATGCCGCCCTATTACGGCATCCGCGGCACTTGGTGGCGGTCCGAGCGTCTGGGCTTCGGCGTCGAGTTCACGCACACCAAGGTCTATGCGCCCGACGACGACCTGCCCGCCGGCTTCGACGGGCTGGAACTGACCGACGGCCTGAACATCCTCACCGCCAACGTGATGCGCCGCTGGCCGACCGAATGGGGTGCCGCGACGCCTTACGTGGGCGCGGGCCTCGGCCTTTCGATTCCGCACGTGGATGCCGAGTTCGACGGCGCGCCGGATACGTTCGGCTACCAGGTCACCGGCCCCGCCGCCCGCGTCATGGCCGGCGTGCAATACCCGGTGACCGAGCGTGTGTCCGTGTTCGGCGAATACCAGTTCACCTACTCCAGCAACGACGCCGACCTCGACGGCGGCGGCAGCCTCGAGTCGGACGTCAAGACCAACGCCCTCAACGTCGGTCTTTCGCTGAACTTCTGAACTTTCCCGTAAAGGGGATCACCGCCCGTCCGCGACGGGCGGTCCTTCGCCTTAGCCCTCGGGCTGCGTCGCCTGCATCGACGGGCGTTCGCAGAACCGGGCGTGCCAGGCGGCCAGCTCGTCCCGGCCGGTGCGCCAGGCGCGCGCGTCGTGGCGGAAGTCCAGGTAGGACAGGGCGACGCCGACGGCGATCTGGCCCATGTCCAGCCGGCCGCTCAGGTGGCTCATCCAGCGCGTCTGCAGCGCGTCGAGCGCGCGCGACACCTTCGCCCACTGGCCCTCGACCCACTCCATCGAGACCTTCTCGGCCGGGCGAAAGCGTTCCTCGTAGATGATCAGCACCGCCGCATCCATGATGCCGTGCGCCGTCGCCTCCAGCGTCAGCGTGTCCCACAGCCGCTTTTCGGGATACAGCCCCGCGCCCGCGCGGTGGTCGAGATAGCGGCAGATCACCCGGCTGTCATACAGCGTCGGCCCCTCGTCGCGGATCAGCGCGGGGATCTTGCCCACCGGGTTGGCCGCGACCAGCGTCGGGTCGGGCTGCAGCGGCGAGGCGGTGACGTTCACCATCTCGACCTGATCGATCTGCCCGGTCTCGTGCAGCGTCGCCAGCACGCAGCGCACGAAGGGCGACGGCCCCGCCTTGAGTAGCTTCATCCTGTCCTCCATAGCGCGTCCCGCGCGCGCCGATTGGTGGCAGAGCCGGGCCGCCTGCTCAAGCGAATCCGCGCGCGCGCCGCGCCCGGGCAGGGGGCGCGCACGGGGACGTTCGTTAACAAGTCGTGAAAACGTCTCTGTAAACCATTGATTTTGCTTGGGCGTCATCGTGTCTCACGATGGGACACCCTCAGCGCGCCTTGGGATGCGCCGCCGCGTAGACCTCCATCAGCCGCGCCTCGTCGACCGAGGTATAGACCTGCGTGGTCGACAGCGAGGCATGGCCCAGCAGCTCCTGGATCGACCGCAGATCGCCGCCCGCGCTCAGAAGATGGGTGGCGAAGCTGTGCCGCATCGCGTGCGGCGTGGCCGTGGCCGGCAGGCCCAGCTGCATCCGCGCCGCCTCGACCGCGCGGCGCACCAGCCGCCCGTCCAGCGGCCCGCCCCGCGCCCCCAGGAACAGCGGCCCGTCCCGGTCGGGCTTGTAGGGGCAGAGCCGCAGGTAGGTCTCGACCGCCTGCCGCGCGACCGGCAGGACCGGCACGATCCGTTCTTTCCCGCCCTTGCCCCGGACCCGCAGGCTCTCGCCCAGCGGCAGGTCCGCGCCGGTCAGCGCCAGCGCCTCGGACATCCGCAGCCCGCAGCCGTAGAGAAGCGTGACCACCGCCGCGTCCCGCGCCCCGATCCAGCCGTCGCGAGCCTGGTGCCCGACCCCATCGATCATCGCGCGCGCGGCGTCCTCGGCCAGCGGGCGGGGCAGCTTGTTCTGGAAACGTGGCGCGCGGGTCTGCAGCACGGCCGTCGGCTCGAACCCCTCGCGCGCGGCCAGCCATCGGTAAAACGCCTTGACCGCCGACAGCTTGCGCGCCACCGACCGGGCGGACACGTCGCGCCCCCGCAGATGCGCCATCCAGGCGCGCATGTCCGCCACGCCGATGCGGGCCAGCGGCGCCAGGCCCTGCGGCTCGGCATGGTGGCCTGTCATGAAGGCGATGAACTCGGTGACGTCGGCGCGGTAGGCCGTGACGGTGGCGTCGGCCAGCCCGTCCAGTGACGCCGCGCGCTGCAACCAGTCCTGCAGCGCGTCGCGCGCGGCGGGCGAGATCTCCAGCGTCACGGCCGGGCGCGCGTCACGACAGCCAGCGCCGCATCGTGCGCTCGAACACGCCGCCGAAGAAGGCGAGCAGGTCGGTGCCCTGCTGCGGCGTGAACTGGTGCGCGTCCTCGGCGCCCATCAACAGCATCCCCGGCAGCCGCCCGGGACCGAAGTCGAGCCGCAGGCACGCCTCGGAGCGGATGCGGTCGGCCTTGTCGCCATAGATGAAGGTCGCGCCGTGATCCACCTGGCGCAGCGTGACCGCACGCTGCGGCGCGTCTGAGCCCGGCGCGACGTACTGGTCGACGAAGCCCGGCTCGGCCGTGGACAGGATGTGCGCCAGCCGCTCGACCGTGGCGTCGGTCTCGGGCTGCGCGGTTTCCAGCACCAGTCGGATCGCCGTGACGTTCAGGATCTCGGCGACCGCGCCGTCGAGGTCGCGCAGGAACGGCTCGAACGCGACGGGGTCGAGCATCCGCAGGATCGCGCGGTGCACCTGGTTGGTGCCGGCGAGATTCTCGTACGCCGCCGCGATGACCGAGCGGTGCGTGTCCTCGAGCCGGTCCAGCCGCGCCTCGAGCCGCTCCATCGCGATGCCGCGCAGGTCGACGATGTTTCCGCCCACGCTGCGCTCGTTCGCGGCGATCAGCGCGTTCATCAGGTCCTTGTCGTCCAGGATCATGTCCGGCCGCGAAATGATCGTTTCGCGCAGCGACTCCTCGATGCGTTTGCTGTTGTTCATTGTCTGCCTGCTTGTTTCACGAGGGGTCCCGACACCGGGGCGCGGCACAATCTATGCGAGAGCTTGGGCGTCCCGCGTCGTACCTGTCAAGGCATTCGCCCCGGCGCAAGCCGTATCGGCGTCAGCATGCGCAAATCCGCCGGCGGCCCCCTCAGGCGGCGCTGCGGTCGGGCGCGGCAGGGCCGATGAAGCGGAACCCCTCGCCGCGCGCAGTGTGGATCGAGATCTCGTCCGAGACGTCGCGCAGGTGGTTGCGCAGGGTGCACAGGTAGACGTCGAAGACCCGGCTGTCCGGCTCGCTCTCGAGGCCGTAGATGTGGGTCAGCAGGGCGTCGCGGCTGACCAGCGCCCCCGGCCTAAGGGCCAGGTATTCCAGCAATTCGTAGATCTTCGGCGTCAGGTGCAGCCAGGCGCCGTTCAGCTGCGCCCGTCGCGCGGCGAGGTCGATCACCAACGGCCCGCAATGCAGCTCGGTGGTCGACAGCCCGTGCGCCCGGCGCGCGACAGCCATCAGCCGGGCCGCCATCTCGTCGGGCGGAATGGCCGCGTCGATGACCGTGTCGGCGCCGGCGGCCAGGCACTCGGTGATCTGGCGCTGCGACGGCTCGCGCGCGATCAGCGCGATCGGCAGGCCGGGGCCGGTCTCGCGCAGCGCCCGCAGGCTGAGGCCCCCGGGGCCGAAGCGGCCGGCCTCGGCGATCAGCAGGTCGGCGGGCACCATGGCCAGATGGTGCGCGACGTCCTCGGCGTTTTCCACCCGGCTGACCAGCAATCCGCGTTCGGCCAGGTCCTGCGCGAGCGTCATCAGGGTCCAGTTCGTTTCGGCGACCAGATAGCGCATGCTTCGCCCCTCCCTCCTTGCGAGGGCCGCATCGGTGCGACCCGCGATACGTCGGCCCGCCTGTGCGGGACGCGTCGCCCGCGTGCTGCGGGGCCGTCGGGTGACGGCGGGACCTTCTGGCGCCACCGGTGATTCTAGGAACACAGCGTGGTCAAACTGTGGCGAAGCCGGGACCGCAATGCGGTGCGCCGCGGCGCACACTCAAGGCGCGCAAACGCAGGGCGCGGCCGATTGACTTGCCCGCGCGACCTGTCATGTACCGAGGCATGACCGAGGAACTCGACAAACGCGACCGCCTGCCCGATGCCCTGCGCATCCTGCTGCAGGATTACCCGCGCGAAGCGTGGGAAGCCCATCCCGACTTCGGCGGACTGGTGCAGTTCTGGCTGGAACGGCACATGATGTTCCGCAAGCTGACCGAGGTCCTGCGCACCGACGCGGAATCCGCGATGGACGGCAAACTGGACCCGCGGCAGCAGAAGGCGCGCCTGTCGCGCTACGGCGGCATGCTCCTGCAGGAACTGCACGGCCATCACCAGATCGAGGACCATCACTATTTCCCGGTTCTGTCGGGCATGGACAAGCGGCTGGTCCGCGGGTTCGACATTCTCGACAAGGACCACCACGCGATGGACGGCCTGCTGAACCGCTTTGCCGAATCGGCGAACGGCGTGCTGCAGGAGCGCGCCGAGCTGGGCGTCTTCCGCGAAGAAGTGCTCGGTTTCGACGCGTTGCTGAGCCGCCACCTCGAGGACGAGGAAGACCTGATCGTGCCGGTAATCCTCAAGTACGGCACCGGCGGGCTGCACTGACGAACCGGCCGGCGCCCGACGCGGCGCCGCCCACGCCCCTTAACGGAACCTGGCCATGCGCGCCGCGATCCTCGTTGTTCTTCTGGCCATCCTCGCCGCCTGCGGTCGTCCGCTGACGCCGAACGAGACGGCGTACCTGCAGGCGCTGAACGGCGACACGCTGGACACCGGGCGCATGCGGCTGATCGACGGGCACCTCGCCGGCAGCCTCAGCTACACGATCCCCGTACGCCCCCGCACCACCTGCCAGGAACGCATCTGGCCGCCGGTGCTGCAGGAGCGGCGGGTCGAGGTCTCGCCCGCCGCCACCGTGATCTTCAACGCCGTGATGCTGCGCCGCGACATCTATCGCACCGACCTGATGGCGGGCTTCCCCGAGCAGATCGACCTGTTCCAGGCGATGCTTCTGGCGCACGAGGCGGTGCATGTCTGGCAGTGGCAGAACCGCGATCGCACCGCCTACCACCCGCTGCGCGGGCTGGGCGAGCACGCGGGCGGCCGCGATCCGTACCTGTTCGACACCGACGCGCTGCCGCGTTTCCTGGATTTCGGGTACGAGCAGCAGGGCGCGATCGTCGAGGAATACGTCTGCTGCAGCCTGCTGGATCCCGAGGCGCCCAGAACCGCGCGGTTGCGCGCGCTGATCGGGCAGGAGATTCCGGTCGAGGGGCTGGATGCGGTGCTGTCGGGCCCGCAGGTGCGGCTGCCCTGGGACGGGGCGCGCACGCAGGGCATCTGCCGGCCGGGACACAAGGGCTGACGCGGCACGGGTCGCCGCTGCTAAGGCGCGGCAGGGAATAGACCCGGAGCGCCGGCAGGCCGACGCTCCGGGGTACACTCACACCCAACACGTCCGACGACGGACGCCCACTGATAAAACCCTTATGGGAAAACGGAACTTTTTCCCGGGCCCGGACCCAGGCGCCAAGCGATCGGCGCGGTCTGCGGGGGTGGGCGCGCTTCTGCGCCCTGACCCGTCTTGTCTAGCCCGGCAATCCTTTAGATCAGATTACCGCCGCCGCGCCTTTTCGACCCTAGAACCGCGCAAGCAGTTCGAGTGACGGAACCCCGGTCACCGGAAGCCCCCGCGCGCGCTGGAACGCGGCGATCGCCTCGCGCGTGCGGTCGCCGATCACGCCGTCGGGCGTGCCCGCGTCGAAGCCGGCGCGGTTCAGCCCGGCCTGCAGCGCGCGGCGCTGTTCCTGGCGCAAGCCGGTCGCGTCGGCGCCGAAATCGCCCACCAGCGGGCCGCCGCCGGCCAGCCGGTCGGACAGGATGCCGACGCCGAGGCCGTAATTCTCGGACGGGTTGTAGCGCAGGATCGTGTCGAAGTTCCTGCTGACGAGGAAAGCCGGACCGCTTGCACCCGACGGCGTCAGCAGCGCGGCATCGCCCAGCTCGGGCAAGGCGCCGCCGCGCGCCGGTGCGACGCCCAGGCTGCGCCACGTCGCGGTGGAGCGGCGGTTGCCGCGCCCGGTGCCACGCGTGTCGAAGCCGGCCGGAAGCCGCACCTCGACGCCCCAGGGCAGACCCGGCCGCCAGCCGTTCTCGCGGAGGAAGTTCGCGGTCGAGGCCAGCGCGTCGCCGGGATCGTCTGACCAGACGTCGCGCCGCCCGTCGCCGTCGAAATCGACCGCGTGCAGCGCGTAGGTGGTCGGGATGAACTGCGTGTGCCCCATCGCGCCCGCCCAGCTGCCGCGCAGTTGCGAGGGCGTGGTGTCGCCGCGCTGCAGGATGCGCAGCGCCTCGACCAGGTTCGCCTCGAAGAACCGTCCGCGGCGGCCGTCGAAGGCCAGTGTCGAGGTTGCCGAAACCACGGGGATCTCGCCGCGCCGGGTGCCAAAGTAGCTCTCGACCCCCCAGACCGCGCCGATGATCCGTGCCGGCACGCCGTACCGCGCCTCGATGGCCGTCAGCGTCGACGCCCGGCGCGCCACCGCACCGCGGCCATAGGCGATCTTCTCCTCGGGGGCGACGAGGGCGAGGTAATCCTCGAGCGAGCGGTTGAACTCGGCTTGGTTGCGATCGCGCTCGACCACCTCGGGGATGAAGCCCGCGTCGCGGAAGGCCGCGTCCAGCGTTGCAGCGCCGATGCCCTGGGACGCGGCGCGGCCGCGGAATGCCGCGACCCAGGCATCGTAGGCGGCGTTGGGCTGCGTTCGGAACGCCGACGCTTGCGCTGCGGGCAGCGGCGCGCGCGGTGCCGCACCGCAGGCCGACAAGGCGACCAGTCCGGCCGCGCCAAGGGTGAATCCGCGTCTGTCCATGCCTGCCTCTTATGCGTTTTGCGCAGGGTATCGCGCCACCGGGGCGGAAGGAACGCGGGCAAACACGCATCGGCGGAAGCGCGCCGCCCGCCCTATCCGGCCAGCAACGACAGAAGCGCCTTTTCCGGAATGCGCAGCTCGCGGGGGCCGGGCGGGTCTTCGGCAAGGCGCTGCCGCTGGGCCAGCGGAGTGTCGACGAGGTCGATCACCGCGGGGTGGATGTAGCTGTTCCGCGCGATCGTCGGCGTGTTCCCCAGCGCCTCGGCGGCGGCTTCGGCCAGGGTCTTGACCGTCAGCTTTTCCTCGCGCAGCGCGATCTCCAGCGCGGCGACGGTGCCGTTCCAGGTGCGGAAGGTCTTGGCGGTATAGCCGTGCTCGCCGGTGATGTCGTGCAGCAGCTCGTTGACCAGGGTCGACGTGACCTCGTGCACGCGGCCGTGCGCGTCGATCCAGGTCACGAAAGTGGCGCCCGGCAGGTCGTCGAGCCGGTGGAGCACCTTCGCCAGCCGCTTGTCGCGCAGCGTCTTGGTGATCCGCGCGCCGCCCTTGCCGCGGTAGTCCAGCCGAAGGCTTTCGTCGTCCAGTGTCACGTGCCGGGGGCGCAGGGTGGTGGCGCCGTAGGCCCCGTGATCGACGTCCTTGGAGTGACCCACGCGCAGCGACAAGCGGTCGATCATCGCCAGAACGGCGGCCACGGCAAAGTCGCGATCCCCAGCATCGTTGCGCAGGTCGCGGCGGATGCGGCGGCGGATCGCCGGAAGGTACGTGCCGAAGGACGGCAGGTCCGCGTATTTGCGCCGGGCGCGGAAGGCCGTCCAGCTTTCGTGGTACCGGTACTGCTTGCGCCCCTTCGCGTCTCGTCCCGTCGCCTGCAGGTGACCGTCGGGCCGCGGGCAGATCCAGACGTCGGTATAGGCGGGCGGCACCGCCAGACGGTTGAGGCGGTCGCGCTCGTCCGGGTCGCGGATGCGGTTGCCGCAGGGCGCGATGTACGACCAGCCGCGCCCGGCCCGCCTGCGGGTGATTCCGGGATGATGATCAGGGTAATAGACGAGGTCGGGGACGTGTTTCATGGTCCAGATGAAACCGGCCGCGGGGCGCCGGGTTCCGTGCCGGTCGGGCGGCGCTCCTGGGCCATTCGACCTGCTTGAGAGGCGCTCATGATACGTCTGGCGTGGCCAAGCGTCCCCGGTCCTGTGACCTCACCCGGCGGTCACGATCCGGGGAGGCGGCGGCACCATCTCGCCACGCGCGCCGCGGCGGCACAGGTAGACCTCGCGCTCCATCTGCTCCTCGATGGTGAAGCCCGACGAGCGGAGCATCGCCTCCATCCCCGGCTGGTTGGGGATGAACCAGTTCGTGGGGTCGGACGAGAACCGCTTCTCGATGAACCACAGGCGGGGCCAGTCTTCGCGGGTGAACGGCGCGGGGTCGTTGAAGTCGTAGTCGGCCGCGACCGGCTCTGCCTGCATGTCGGGGCCGCGCTGCATGCACTGGAACAGCATCATGTCGCCGACCACGTGCTCGTAGAGCAGGTCCAGCGCCAGCAGCGGATGCCGCAGGTGATAGAGCACGCCCATGAAGATCACGAGATCGAATTTCTCGCCCAGCGCCTCGACGTCGTAGACGTCCATCTGCCGCAGGTCGAGGTCGACGCCGGCCCGCTCGGCGGCAAAGCGCGCCTGGGCCAGGTAATGCGGATCGCTGTCGATTCCTACCACGCGGCCGGCGCCGCGGCGCGCCATCTCGAGGCTGTAGAACCCCGCGTTGCACCCGATGTCGAGCACGCTGGCGCCCTGCAGGTCGTCGGGCAGCGCGTGGCGGAACCCTTCGTACTTGAAGCGCGGGTAGTCGCCCAGGAAATGATCGGGCGCGGTGTCGATGCCGTCGATGGTCAGGTTGTGGAACCAGGGCGCGAGTTCGGCGATGCGGCGGGCGGTGTCGTCGGTGTCGTGCCGGCTCATTGCGGCACCTTCGCGGGCTGCGCGGCCGCACCGCAGGCGGCCAGCGGTCTCTGCAGTTCCTGCGCGAACCACGGCACCGTCTTCTTCAGCCCTTCCTCGAGGGGCACGCGCGGCGCCCAGCCCAGCAGCGCGCGGGCGCGCGCGATATCGGGGCGCCGGCGCCGGGGATCGTCCTTCGGCAGCGGGCGGAATACCGGGCTGAGTTCGGTCGCGGCCTCGCGGCCGATCAGGTCGGCGAGTTCGAGGATGGTGAATTCGCGGGGGTTGCCGATGTTGACCGGGCCGTCGGGGGTGTCGGCGACCTCCATCAGCGCGATCAGCCCGTCGACCATGTCCGACACGTAGCACAGCGAGCGCGTCTGCTCGCCGTTGCCGTAGATCGTCATCGGCTGGCCCGACAGCGCCTGGCAGATGAAGTTCGACACGATGCGCCCGTCGTCGCACTGCATGTGCGGGCCGTAGGTGTTGAAGATCCGCGCCACGCGCACCTCGGCGCGGCCGGCACGCAGGTAGTCGAAGCACAGCGCCTCGGCGGCGCGCTTGCCCTCGTCGTAGCAGGCGCGCGGGCCGTTGCAGTTGACGTGACCGGCATAGTCCTCGGGCTGCGGATGCACCTCGGGGTCGCCGTAGACCTCGCTGGTCGAGGCCTGCAGCAGTCGCGCGCCGGTCTGCTCGGCCAGCGCCAGCAGGTTGTTGGTGCCGACGACGTTGGTCATCATCGTGCGCACCGGGTCGGCCTGGTAGGCGGGCGGCGACGCGGGCGAGGCGAGGTTGTAGATTTGGTCCAACCGGTCGCGGAACGGTGGCAGGTCTTCGACGTCGGCCTCGACCAGGCGGAACCGGGGGTGGCCCAGCAGCGCGCTCAGGTTCTCGCGGCGGCCGGTCTGGAAACTGTCGACGCAGATCACCGCGTGCCCCTGACCCAGCAGGGCCTCGCACAGATGCGACCCGATAAAGCCGGCGCCGCCAGCCACCAGGATCGTACTCGACAACGGGGTCATGTCCATCATTACGCGGTCTCCTCTTGCTCGCTTCGGCTCCGCTCGGGGCAGTCTCGCAGCATGTCCACGAGGTGCCCGGCCCGCGCGCGGCCGGTGTGATCGGCCAGCACGATCCGGCGCGCCTCGGCCGCCAGGGCCTCGGGCGCGGTGCCGTCTTCGCCCGTCAACGCAGCAACGGCATCTTCGCTCCCGTCGGCGATGACGATGGCCTTGCCCTCGGGCAGCAAGTCGCCCAGGCCCTCCCACCGGTCCGAAAGGATCGGGGTCCCGACGGCGGCGGCCTCGAACAGGCGCACGCTGGGCGACCAGCCCAGCCGGCGCATCGCGGCGCGGGTGATGTTCAGCGTGAAGCGCTGGGCGCTATAGAAGGCCGCGTGCTCGCTGGGCGGCAGATGCTCGATCCGCTCGACGTTGTCGGGCCAGTCGATGCCCTCGGGATACTGCGCGCCCGCCACGACAAAGCGCATGTGCGGCAGGCGGCGCGCAGGCTCCAGCATCAGCGCCTCGAGCCCCGGCTGGCGGTCGTCGCTGTAGGTGCCGAGATAGCCCATGTCCCACTTCATCGGCACGTTGACGCGGGTGTAGCGGCTTTCGTCGACCGAGCAGAACAGCGCCCGCGGCGCCCGCGCGCCGTAGTGTTCCGCCAGCCGGTCGAGGACGCGGCCCCCGGAAAAGCTGAAATAGAGATCGAAGACCGGCACCTGCCGGCGCGCCAGGTGCGCCTCTTCACTCCGGTCCAGCAGGTCCATCGTCACGGGCGTGTCGATGTCGTAGAAGCACAGCCGCTTCAGGACCATCGCCGCCAGCCGATCGATCAGTTCGGTGCCCTCGGGGACGTAGCTGCCGACGATCACCGCGTCGGCGGCGCGCAGCCGGTCGCCGTGCCGCTGCTCGACCTCGTCGAGCGAGTGGTAGAACACCAGCTCGCAGAAATCCGGATCGGGCAGGTCGCGGTTGGTACCAGCGTACCACGGCACCTCGCGCTCGAGGAACAGCACGCGGTGGCCTTCGGCGGCCAGGCCCTTGATCAGCGCGCGGAAGGTCGTGGCGTGCCCGTTGCCCCAGGACGAGGCCAACGACAGCCCGAGGATGACGATGTCCAGCGACTTGCTCATGCGGGCGCCTCCGCCGTGCGCACCCGCTCGCGCAGCATCGCGTCGAGCTGCCGGGCGCGGTGGGCGTAGGTGTGTTCCGACAGGATGCGGGCGCGGGCCCGCTCGCCGATCGCCTCGTCGCGCCCCGGGGGCAGGGCGCGCAGGCATTCGGTCACGTCCTGCCCGTCGCGGGCGACCAGCACCTCGTCGCCGGGTTTGAGGAACAGCTCGATCCCTTCCCAGTAATCGGTCATCAGGCAGGCGCCGGCACCGGCGGCCTCGAAGACGCGGGTGGCGGGGGAAAAGCCGTTGGCGGCCATGCTGTCGCGGGCGATGTTCAGCACCACGCGCGGCGTGACGTTGAAGGCGTTGTGATCGGCGGTGCGCACGTGGCCCAGGCAGCGCACGTTGTCCGGGACCGCGTGCGGCTCCCAACCCGATCCGCCCAGCATGAAGCGCATGTCGGGCAGCTCGCGCGCGGGGGCGAAGAAGAACTGGTCGACGCGCGCCTCGCGGTCGGGCAGGCGGTTGCCGAGGAACGCGAGGTCGCAGGCGAAACGCGGATCGGCCGGAACCGGGTGGTGCGTCGCGGGATCGAGCGCATTGTAGATCGGCACGCAGTCGCGCGCGCCCAGCGCGCGGTAGGCGTCGATCACCGGCGCGCCGCCGCCATAGGTCAGCACCAGGTCGAGAGCCGGCAGCATCTGCCGCAGCGTGTCCTGCGGGTTGGTCTGCATCGCCGCCAGCGTCGCGGGCGCGTCCACGTCCCAGAAGATCTTGAGCGCGTCCGGTGCCGCGCTCGCCATGACCGCGCGCAGCAGCGCGTCGTCCTCGAAGCCGACGCCGCTGGCCTTGACCACGACGTCGGCCTTGGCCGCCTCGGCCGCCACGCGCTTCAGCGCCTCGGGCGTGCCCTCGTAGACCACCACCTCGCACCACTCGGGCGGGTCGATGTCGCGGTTCGCCTGCCGGTCGTAGACGTCGGGTTCGTAGAACGTGACGCGGTGCCCGTGCGCGGCCAGCGCCTGGATGATGCCCCGGTAGTAGGTCGCGGCGCCGTTCCAGTAGCTGGACAGAAGGCTTGATCCGTAGAAGGCGATGCGGGTCATTGGCCGGGCTCCATTTCGCGTGTCCGGGCGCCGAGGCGCACCAGCACCTCGAGCAGTTCGTCGGCTCGGTGGCCGCAGGTGTGCCGGTCGAGGATCGTCTCGAGGCCGCGTTCCGCCTGGTCGCGCGCGGCGTCGGGGTCCGACAGCAGCTCGCGCAGGTGGCGGGTCATCGCGTCGCCGTCGGCGGCAAAGCGGAAGTCGCCGGGTCGGAACAGCCCCTCGGCATCGTCCCAGGGCGCGCTCACCAGCGGAATGCCGCATGCCAGCGCCTCGAACGGGCGGATGGTGGGGATGCCGGGAAGCGTCTGGACGTAGGGCCGGCGCGGCACGTGCACCGTCACCCGGTGGCGCGCGAAGGCCTGCGGCACGTCGGCGTTGGCGATGCTGCCGCCATAGTCGATGCCGGCGGTCTTCAGCCGCTCCAGCGCGTGGTCGGGATAGCGCACGCCGTGGATGCGGGTCTTCAGGCCCAGCCGCTCGGACGGCGCGATCAGGAAGGTCTCAAGCTCCTCACTGCGCTCGTCATCGCCCCAGTTGCCGACCCAGACCAGGTCGCCGTCGGGCACGATGTCGGGCAGGGGGCGGAAGACGCTTGTGTCGGCGGCCTCGTGCCAGGTGAAGACCTGCCTTCCCCAGCCCGCGGCCAGGTAGCGCTGGCGCAGCGTCTCGCCGAAAGCCAGAATGCCGTCGTAGCCCGACAGGTCCAGCCCGCCGATCTCGCCCTCGGCGCTGACCGCGCGGTGATGGGTGTCGTGGAACAGCAGCGTGAAGCGCGCGCCGCGTGACCGCGCCCGCCCCAGCCGCGCGACCAGCGCGGGATCGGTCCATTCGTGCACCACCACCACGTCGGCATCGCCGAGCGCCTCCTCATGGTCGAAGGCCTCCGGATAAATCTCCCAGCTGAGGTCGGGGAACGTCCGCTCGAACGCGTCGATGGCGCCGGGGCCGCGATCGGCGATCAGGTTCTCGCGGCTCCAGGCGCCCTCGGGTTCCAGCGCGTGCGTCTCGTGCCCGCGCGCCTGAAGGGCGCGCATCACGCCGCGCAGGAAATGCGCGTTGCCGTGGTTCCAGTCCGAGGCAAGCGAGTGGGTGTAGAAGACGAACCTCATGCTGCTCCTTCCGTCGCCGGTGTCCTGGCCTGCGCGCGGTCGTGGATCGCTGCCATCGCGCCGGCCTGGGCCGTGATCGTGTAGCGTTGCGCGCGCGCCTGCGCCGCCGCGCCAAGCGCGTCGCGCCGGCCGTCGTCGGCGGCCAGCGCGTTCAGGGCATCCGCCAGCGCGTCCGCGTCGCCCGGTGCGACGAACATTGCCGCGTCGTCCCAAAGCTCGCGGAAGGTGCCGATGTCGCTCAGCACCAGCGGCGCACCGGCGCGCGCGGCCTCGAGCACGGCCAGCCCGAACGGCTCGTAGAGCGAGGGCGAGACGAAGATGCCCGCGCCGGCGATCACCCGCGCCGCGTCATCGTGGGCGAGGGGGCCGAGGGCTTCGGCGTGCCGGAGCGCGATCCGTGCGCCGTTCGGGCCGTGGTCGGCGCCCAGCATCCGCACCGGCCAGGCGCAATGCGCGGCCGCATCGTCCAGCGTCGCGCCGCCCTTGCTTTCGTCCCACCAGCGGCCGGCCGCGACGATGCTGCGCGACCGCTCGGCCCGCGGAACGGGGCCGGCGCTGGCGTTGTGCACCACCGCGACGTCAACCAACCCGTCGTAGAGCCTCGTCATCGCGGTGGCGTGGCTGGCCGAGGGCGCGACGACCGCGTCGGCTCGCGCCAAGCCGGCAGCGGTCAGGTCGCGGATCCAGCGCATGTCTGCCGGGACGTCGGTGCCGCGCACCGCGTCGAACCACGTGGCGAGGCAGGAATGCGACACTGCGACCACCGGAACGCACTCGGGAATGTCTGCGGCAAGGCTCGGCAGATTGCACTGGATCACACGCGCGCCCCGGCGGCGTGCGACCTCGGCCAGCCAGCGCCCGGCGCCGGACACATCCTCCGGCACCCGCGCCATCCAGTCCAGCGTCTGCGCGCCCCAGTCGAGCGGGCCGAGCGCCTCGGCCTCGGCGCGCTGGGCGTCCGTCGGCGCGGGGCCGAAGCCCGCGAAGCAGACCGGGCGCCCAGCCGCGACCAGCCCCGCGGCCAGGTCGATGCCGTAGCGCCAGACACCGCCCACGGCGTCGAGCGTGATCAGCACCGGTGCCGTCATGCGGGCACCCGCTGCCGTTCCGGCCGGCGCACGTCGTCCCCCGACAGCCACGCGGCAAGGTCGCGCAGGCCCTCGCGCCAGCCGACGCGCGCGCGCCAGCCGCTCGCGGCCTCGAGCGCGCGGGTGTCTGCCACGAACCACGGCTGGTCGCCCTGCCGCCAGTCCTGGAAGGTCACGTCGATGCTGCGGCCGGTGATGGCCTCGATCTCGCGCAGGACCTGCAGAAGGCTGACCGTGTTCGCCGGTCCGCCGCCGAGGTTGAAGGCGCGGCCTGACAGCGTGTCGATCTTGCCCAGCACCGCACGGTAGGCAGCCACGGCGTCGGATACGTCCAGCACGTCGCGCACCTGCCGGCCGGTGCCGAAGACGGTGATCGGCCGGCCCGCCAGCGCCTGGATCAGGAAATGCGCGACCCAGCCCTGATCCTCGGTGCCGAACTGGCGCGGGCCGTAGATGCAGCTCATCCGCAGCACCGCGGCGGGCAGCCCGTAGCTGGACGCGTAGTCCAGCACGTACTGGTCGGCCACGCCCTTCGAGCAGCCGTAGGGCGTGCAGAAATCCAGCGGGCGGTCCTCGGCCACGCCATGCGCGCGCATGGTATCGTCGAGCGGCGCGCAGGCGTCGTTGGTGTCCGACACCTCCAGATCGGCCAGCGCGCCGTAAACCTTGTTGGTCGAGGCGAAGACCAGCGGCACGGTGCGCCCGGTGGCGCGGACGGCTTCGAGCACGTTCAGCGTGCCTCGCGCGTTCACGTCGAAATCCGCGACCGGCGAGGTCAGGGAGGTGGTCACCGCTGTCTGCGCTGCCATGTGCAGCACCGCGTCGGCGTCGCGCACGGCCTCGCGCACGGCAAGCTCGTCACGCAGGTCGGCGGGCACGGCGTGCAGCCGGGGGCCGTGACGCTCGGCCAGCCAGTGCAGGTTGCGCTCGACCCCGGGGCGGCTGAGGTTGTCCACCACGACCACGTCGCGCCCCTCGGAGAGATAACTTTCGGCGAGGTTCGAGCCGATGAAGCCCGCGCCGCCGGTGATCGCGATCGGCCGGGCCTGCCGCGCCACCGCGGGCGTCGCCAGCCGCGCCACCTCGCGCACCTGCTCGGGGCCCCCGGCGGTCAGCAGCCGCGCCAGAAGCTTCGGCGCGCCGTCGGCCTCGACCGCGCCCAGGTGGTAGTGACGCGGGTCGAACCAATGGCCCTCCTGCACCGACACGTGCTCGGGCAGGTCGCGCCAGGCGTACCAGTACATCCGGTCCGCGCCCGCCTGCAGCGCGTCGAGGAACCGCCGCGCCTGCTCCATGTCGTCGCGGCGCCAGGTGGAATAGCCGGCCTCGGTGATCCAGATCTCGCAGTCGGGGTTCCAGCGGTCGAGGATGCTGCGCATCTCGGCCATGTGCACGTCCCAGCCGTTCCAGGATCCTTCCTCGCTGTCCCAGGTGCCCGGAAAGCCGTGGATGCCGGCGGCGTCGACCTCGGCCAGCACGCCGCGCTCGCCCATGACGTTCAGCCAGTAGGCGTCGAACGGCGCGGGGCCGCCCAGCACGGGCTTCCAGCCGCGCCTCTTCACCCAGTAGGCGGCACCGCCGACCATCTCGCAGAACAGGTCGCATTCGGGGTCTTCGCGCCAGTCCCAGTCAAGCAGGTTGTTTGGTTCGTTCCACAGCTCGACATGCTCGAACCGGTCACCGTGTCGCGTCAGCACCATGTCGAGAAAGTCGGCGAAGTCCTTCAGCACCTTTGGTGCGCCGGAACTACGCCCGGTGCGCGACAGCGAAGGGGGCGTGTAGTGCACGCAGGGAAGCACCTCGATGTCTCGCGCGAGGCGCGGCAGAAGCCAGTCGTACCAGTCCTGCCCGCCGGGCGCGTGGTACTCGGCCCAACTGAGATGCGTGCGCAGGTACGACGCCCCCGACGCCATGAGCGCGGGCATCACGGCCTCGACCCGGTCGTATTCGCCGGGGCGGAACCACTCGACGAAACCGTATGCCTTGCTCACGACACCAGACCCCGCTCCTCGAGCTGGCGGCGCATTTCGTCGCCGCGGTCCTGCTTGCCGGTCTCGGGCGCGTCGCGCACCCAGTCGACGAACGGCCCGAGACTGTCCTCGAGCCGCTTCTCGGGCGCGAAGCCCAGCAGGTCCCGCGCCTTGGTGATGTCGGCAAAGCAGTTGCGGATGTCGCCCATGCGGAACTTGCCCAGCACCTCGGGCTCCAGCTCGGGGCAGTCCATCGCGTCCGCCAGAAGTTGCGCCACCTGCACGATCGTGTAGGCGTTGCCCGAGCCGACGTTGATCACGTGGCCCGCGGCCTCGTCACGCTCGAGCGCCAGCGCGAAGGCGCGCGCCACGTCGTCCACGTGCACGAAATCGCGCTTCTGCTGGCCGTCCTCGAAGATCGTCGGGCGCTGGCCGTTGGCCAGCCGCGAGGCGAAGTTCGCCAGCACGCCGGTATAGGGGTTCGACAGCGCCTGACCCGCGCCGAACACGTTGAACAGCCGCAGCGCGGTGGTGGGGATGTTGTAGGCCTCGCCGAAGATCAGGCAGGCCTGCTCCTGCTGGTACTTCGTCAGCGCGTAGATCGAGGCGAGGTCGACGCGCTTGTCCTCGTCGGTCGGGCGCGCGGTCAGCGTCTGGCCCTGCGGGCCTTTCGGCTCCCACTGGCCGGCCTTCAGGTCGTCGGCCTTGCGGCGCACCTTCTCGTGCAGCGTGCCCTCGGCGTCCTCGTAGTAGCCTTCGCCGTAGACGCTCATGGACGAGGCGACGACCAACCGACGCACCGGGTCCTCGGCGATCGCCTCGAGCAGCACGGCGGTGCCCAGATCATTGGCGCCGACGTAGCGCGCGATCTCGTACATCGACTGGCCCACGCCCACCTCGGCGGCCAGGTGCACGACCTCGTCGACCCCCTGCAGCGCCGAGCGCAGCGTGTCGATGTCGCGCATGTCGCCCTTGACGACCTTCGCCCCGGCCGGCGGCTCGGCGGCGGCGTCGCCGTGCACCTGGTCGATCATCGCGTCGTACAGGATGACCTCGCGGCCCCGGCTGAGCAGCTCGGCGGCCACGCGCCGCCCGATGAAGCCGCATCCACCCGTCACCAGCGATCTAGCCATGGTTCCCATCCCTCAGAAAGTTGTGCATCCTGGGGCTAAAGCAATGGATTGATGCTGAAGTTCCACGAAAACCCGCACTTTGCCGCCGTCTTGCCGGATCTTTGTCATCTTCAGAGACTTCCCGGCTTCTTCCGGAACGGATCAAAACGCCGTGAGTTGGGCCGGTCGAAGACGCGCGGCGCCACGCCCGGTCCGCCGCGCCGCCGCAAGCCCGAGGAGAGACGATGACAGACCCCAGCAGCACCGCCACCGCACGTCGTCCCGACGCCACGGAAGCGCCCGTCGCCCGCGCCGCGCGCGTCGAGGCGCCGGGCCGGGTCGAGATGGTCGAGATCCCGCTGCCGCGCCCGCGCGCGGGCGAGGTCCGCGTGCGGATCGAGGGCTGCGGAGTCTGCGCCTCGAATCTCGGGCCGTGGTCGGGCCCGGAATGGCAGGAATTCCCGATGGAGCCGGGCATCATGGGCCACGAGGCCTGGGGTATGATCGACACGCTGGGCGACAGCGTCTGCACCCTGCACGAGGGCCAGCGCATCGCCTGGCTGGGCAACCACGGCTATGCGAGCCACGAGGTGATCGACGCCGCGACAGCGCTGCCGCTGCCCGACGCGCTGGCGGGCAAGCCCGTCCCGGCCGAGCCGCTGGGCTGCGCGATCAACATCTTCCGCCGCGCGCGGATCACCTCGGACCAGACCGTGGCGATCATCGGCATCGGCTTCATCGGCGCCGCGCTGACCGCGCTGGCCGCACAGGCCGGCGCGCGCGTCATCGCCATCTCGCGGCGCGCGGAATCGCTGGACCTCGCCCGCAATCTCGGCACCACCGACACGATCCCGATGGAGGATCACTGGGAAATCATGCGCGAGCTTGGCCGGCTGACGCAGGACCGTCTCGCCGACGTGGTGATCGAGGCCGTGGGCCTGCAATGGCCGCTGGACCTGGCCGGAGAGCTGGTGCGCGAGGGCGGGCGGCTGGTGATCGCCGGCTATCACCAGGACGGCCCGCGGCAGGTGAACATGCAGATGTGGAACTGGAAGGGCATCGACATCGTCAGCGCCCATGAACGCGACCCCGAGGTGCAGCGCCTCGGCATGATCGAAGGCATCGCCGCCGCCGCCGACGGGCGGCTGGACCTCGACGCGCTGATCACCCATCGCTACCCGCTGTCGCGGCTCGGCGACGCGCTCGACGCCACGCGCGACAAGCCGCAGGGCTTCGTCAAGGCATGGGTGGCGCCGGAGGCCGGCCAATGACCGGCACGATGACGCTGAACCGCACGACCGCCACCACGCGCCGCCCCCGGCTGGCGTTCCTCGGCCTCGGCTGGATCGGCCGCAACCGGATGGAGGCCGTCGCCGCCGCGGACGTGGCCGACATCGTGGCGCTGTCCGATCCGTCGGCCGAGGCGCTGGACGCGGCGGCGCAGACCGCCCCCGACGCCGCGCGATGCGACGGCATCGACGCGCTGCTGGCGACCGGCCCCGATGGCGTCGTCATCGCCACGCCGTCCGCGCTGCACGCCGACCAGACGATCGCCGCGCTGAGCGCCGGTGCCGCCGTCTTCTGCCAGAAACCGCTTGGCCGGACCGAGGCCGAGGCCCGCGCCTGCATCGATGCCGCGCGCCGTGCCGACCGGCTGCTGGACGTCGATCTCAGCTACCGGCACGCCGCCGCCTTCCTCGCCCTGCGCGAGGCGGTGCAGGCGGACGAACTGGGGCCGGTCCACGCGCTCGACCTGACGTTCCACAACGCCTACGGCCCGGACAAGCCGTGGTTCCGCGATCGTGCGCTGTCGGGCGGCGGCTGCCTGATCGACCTCGGGGCGCACCTGCTGGACATGGCCGCCTGGGCGATGGGCGCGCGCGACCTGCGCTGCACCTCGGCGCATCTTTTCGCGGGCGGACAGCGGCTGACCGGGGGCGCGGTGGCCGAAGCGGTCGAGGATTACGCCGCCGCCACGCTCGAGACGCCCGGGGGCGGGGTGATCCGCATCGCCTGTTCGTGGAACCTGCCGGCAGGGCGCGACGCGGTGATCGGCGTCGACGCCTTCGGCCCGAAAGGCGGCTTTACGGTGCAGAACGTGGGCGGCAGCTTCTTCGACTTCGCGGCACACCGCCACAACGGCACCCAAAGCGAAGAGCGCGTGGCCCCGCCCGACGACTGGGGCGGACGGGCGACGGCCGACTGGGCGCGCCGATTGGCAGAGGGCGCGCGCTTCGATCCGGCCTGCGAAAGCCTCGGCGAACTCGCGGCCGCCATCGACGGGATCTATGCCCGCGCGGCAGAATAGATCGCGCGCGGGCGGTCCAGCCTGTGCCGCCCGCGCCGCAGCGCCGTCAATCGTCCGAGTCGCGCGACACCATCTTCGAGAACATGCTGTCCTCCTCGTAGAGCAGCGCGAGGTTCTTCTTCTCGAATTCCTCGAAGAACGCGTCCCAGCTGATCTCGTCCAGCGCCTCGTGTTCCGAGTTCGGCGCATCGGGGAACATGATGCGGATGATGCCCACGTCGTCGTCGCTGTGGGTGCGGTCCACGGCCGCGGGCTTGCCGCCCTTGGCCTCGGCCCAGTCGCGGATCGTGTGATGGTCGGTGGTCTTCTGTGCCATGTCGGGTCCTCCTTTCCCTGCGAACCACCGCCGGAACCAACCGTTCCCGCCGGTCTTCGGCGCGTGCCGGAAAAGCGGACCTTCGGCGCGTCAGCCGGAATGCTCGATGACCCCGACGCCCAGCAGGAACGGCGTGATGTAGCACCACAGGAACAGGACCTTCTGCGCCCGAATGTCGATCGAGTCCGGGACGATCCCGCCTTGCGCCCCGCGCACCTCGATTTGCGCACCGCTCAGGCTGCCGCTGCCTGGCAATCGCAGGAAATCGGTCGCCGCCGCCTCGGCCGCCGATGGGTCGCCGCTGGCGGACAGCGCGAAGCCCGGCGCCGGAGAGCCGTCGAAGAAGAAGTCGTCGGACGTGGTCAGCCTGACGACGCCCCCGTCGCTCCGGTCGAAGCGGAACGTGCCGCGCAAGACGTGCCCGCCGCGGCCCTCGAACGTGCCATTGCCGATCAGCATCCGCGCATCTCCTGTCCTGGATGGGTCGTGGCGGCAGTCGACACGTCGAACCGCCGCCACGGGGAAGGGCTCGTCAGACGGAAACCGTCTGCGCTTCCTCACCATCGTCGGGGGTGGATCCCGACGGCGCAACGGTCGGATCGACCATGTGGCGGTACCACCACGTGTGGTAGTCGACGGGCTTCCGCTGCGACGTCTCGATCTGGACGTCCGCGGTGCCGTTCCCGGCGGTCTTCAGCGTGACCAGGTCGCCGTCGAAGCTGCGGAAGACCATCTCGACCGGCTCGGTGTAGCCGTAGAGCTGTTCCAGCAGGATGCTGACCGCAATCCGTTCGCCCATCCGCAGGCTGTCGTAGTAGTCCGAGTAGAAGTGGACGCCGGCCATGTTCCGCCCGATCGAGATGTTCGCGGCCAGCTTGTTCAGCTCGCCTTCGACGGTCAGTACGCCGGCATCCACGCCGTCCTCGGTCAGCGCAAGGCCGTCGGGCGTCGGAACCGCCGCCGGCAGGCCCGTGTCGTGCCACGGAACCGGCGCGCCCGAGACGGGGTCGACGGTCTTGAAGAACGCCTTGAGCATGGTGACGCAGCCGCCGGCGACCGTGGCATGCCCCGCGGCATAGGCCGGGTGCATGGGCGAGCCTTCGGGAAAGGCCATGGCCAGCAACAGGTTCTTGCCGTCGCCGTTCTTCAGCCACCTGGTGTCGACCCCGTTGGCGACATCGCCGTTCCGCGGCGAGGTAAAGCGACGCCCGTACCCGTTTTCGCGCAGGACGTTGTGGTGATCGACGAGGCCCAGCATGCTGCCCAGATCGTCCAGCAGGCTCTCGACCGCCTCTCTGGTCTTGTCGCCGTAGCCGGCCGGCGGCTGATCCTTCAGCAGCCCGTCGCGCACCGCCTTGCCCACCGTCAGCAGCCCCGCGATCTTCTCGGGCCGGGCGCGACGGTGATAGTTGAACTTCTGGCGTCGCGCGGCCTTGAGGCAGCGGGTCGCGACCTCGGTCACCAGCGACAGCACGTGCGGGCCGCCGAAGGACGCGAAGGGCGTGCGCGCAAGCCCGCCCTGATCAGAAAAGCCGTCCTGCGCCGTGAACGGCTGACCGGGGTCCCCGAACGGCTGCAACAGGATCAGGCACGCGTTGAGATAGGCTTGGTACAGCGCGTCGAAGCGCACGTAGGTCGCCAGGTCGCGCGGCGTGGTGATGAACCGGCGCCCCAGGGAAAAGCTGTGCCACCCGCCCTTGCTGGCGCCGTTCTGCACGTCCAGCCACTGGAACCAGTTCGTCATGTAGTCGACATGCGGCTCGAACACGCGAACGCGCTGGTCGATCACCTGGTTGCCGTAGGCGATGTAGCCGTCCAGCGGGTGCGCCTCGTTGCCCGCGCCCAGCCCGCCGTTGCCGATCAGCATGAACTGCGAGATGTAGGGACCCGCCTTCGCGCCCGGCCCGGAGCCGCGAAAGATGTTGGTGCCGGCGATCGTCGACGGTCCCGGAGGCGCGTCCACGTCGTAATCCGCCGGGTCGACGAACCGCGCGGCCAGGCGGCGGCGCGTGAACAGGCTTTCGGCGCCCGCCCCTGTCGCGAAGTGGGGCACGGTGTTCAGCCCCTGCAGAACCGAGGGCACGTCCAGCGCCGTCTGCGCGTCCGTCCCTTCGCCCGCGCCGATATCGACGCCCTGCCCCTCTTGGATCTCCGTGAAAGGCACGTCGCGCAGGATCGCCATGGCGTAGACCTCGGCCATCTCGGCGGCCAGTTCGGCATTCGAGGCGCTGTCCGAGACATTCAGCCTGGGCGCCGGCGCCATGCCGATCGCGTCGGCATCCGCGCCCTCGACGTCGTGAAAGTGCCCGGTCCGCGGGCTTTCCCAACCGCGCCATCCCGGCTTGCCGTTGGTCGTCGCAAGGGTGCTGTGGTATTCGTGCGGCGCGATGCCGGGCCGGGAGGTCTCGAAGTCCGTGGCGGGATCGTCGTTGATGTTCTTGCGGAATTCGTCCACGTCGTCCGTGTCGGTGACGAAGCCGTATTCGTCGTGACGAAGCCCCTTCGTGAAGGTGGACGGCAGCGCCTCGCCGCCGAAGCTCGCCTCGTCCATGTTGGGTTCCGTCGGCACCAGTTCGGTGAAGACGGCGTGCGGGGCCTGGGCGGCGGCCTTGCGAAGCTTGGCCGTGCGGGTCTGGCGCGCCTGGCCTTCGAACGGTCTGAAAGTCATTTGATTATTTCCCCTGTTTCTTGAAATGAATTTCGATCAATCCGTACCCGATGGAATGCGGGTTCGGGTCGCTGCGTTGAAAATGGCGCAGCATCTTCGACAGCGGGCGATGCAATGATGCCCGGGCTCAATTTGCCGAAATGAATTCCGTCACATGGCGTGTTCTCCCTGAAATGGAGTCCGGTCCGCGACTCACGTCACGTGCAACGCAATGCGATTCTGCAATGGCTCCGTTATCGGCCCGTCAAAGCGGTCGAGAGCTTGTTGAATGCGTACGGCGCGAACAGGGCCGAGCCCGCGAGGTAGAAGCTTCCGATCCCCGACAGCAGGGTCTCGATCTCTTCCGGCGCATGCATCGCCTTGAACAGAAGGATGTTGCCGATCGCCCATGTAAAACTGGCCAGCACGCCCGCTCCGATCGCGCCTGACACGCGGCTCGAACTGGCGGGCAGGGAGAGGCCGGAATCCGGTCCGGGCTGGTCGGTCTCCGAAGCGCCTCCTCGGATCATCGGTTCCGAGGACTTCTCTTTGAGAAGCCCTGGCAGGTCGGCCCTGCCGATGCGCATCGCGGCCACCAGAATTGCGCCATTGTACAGAATTAGCGTGAGAATGAGGAATATATCCTGCCAAGATTCCATGGCATGGTTCCCTGTCATCGTTCAAATGATTTAGTCATGAAAAATGTGTGGGAATTTCTGTATCACGAATCGCCTTATGCGCGAAGAAGAAATTCGCGACTAGGGTTGGTCCGGTAATTTCGGCAAGGCAGCTTCCCGGGCAAGTCCGCAGGACGCGGAATTTCATGCCATCAAATGAAGGCGCTATTCAAAGACGCGTGCGGCTGAGATGACGGCACGGCCCGACCACGCTGCAGGTTACGTCGAGTGCGATGGTGGGAAGACGCTGGCGACCCCGGAAGGACTCGAACCCTCAGCCTGTTGATTAGAAGTCAACTGCTCTATCCAGTTGAGCTACGGGGCCGCGCGCCCCGACGCTTAGCGCAGCCCGGCGGCGCGTCCAAGGGTCTTGTGCGCGGGCGGGCTCGCACAGGCGCGTCAGGTGCCCGGGACGAGCCCGGCGATCCGGCGCACCGCGGCCTCGTAGCCCTCGATCCCGAGGCCCGCGATCACGCCGTCGGCGCGCAGGCTGACATAGGAATGGTGCCGGAAACTCTCGCGCTTGTGCACGTTCGAGATGTGTACCTCGATCACCGGGCCGTCATAGGCGTTCAGCGCGTCGAGGATCGCGATCGAGGTGTGGGTGAAGGCGCCGGGATTGATCACGATGCCGGCGGCGGCCTCGCGCGCCTCGTGGATCCAGTCGATCAGCTGCCCCTCGTGGTTCGATTGCAGCAGCCGCAGGTCGACCCCCTCGGGCAGCACCGCGCGGCAGCGGCGCTCGACATCCTCCAGCGTCTCGGCGCCGTAGATCTCGGGCTGGCGCTTGCCCAGCAGGTTCAGGTTCGGACCGTTGAGGACGAAGATAGTGGCGGGCATCGGGACCTCGGGGTTGTGCTGGCCATTTCATCCCGCACATCGCCCGCGGGGTCGACCCGCGCGCCGCCCGAACCGCGCGAAGCCGCCGCGGTGTGCCTGCGCGGCCACGCGCGTGCTCAGCGATAGGGGTCGCGGACCTCGTTCAGGCGGGCGGGGGGCAGGGCGGCGTAGTAGGCGGCCAGCGCCTCGATGTCGGCGTCGGTCAGGTTCTGCGAGGCGTAGTGCATCATCCCCGCCATCGGCCCGCCGCCGCGCATCTCGGCCCGCCAGAGGCGAAGCTGCGCCTCGAGATAGGGGGCGTTCTGCCCCGCGATCGACGGATAATCGGGATCGAGCTCCTCGTCCCAGGGGCCGTGGCAGACGCGGCAGGCGGCCACGCCCTCGGCGGGCGCGGGCGACGCGTCCTCGCCCGGCATGCGGGCCGAGAAGGCCAGTTCGCGCCCCCGGCGTGCGAGATCGGACAGGCCTGCGCCCTCTGCCCCGTCACCTGCAGGCGGGGCCGCGTTGCCGAAGACGGTCGCCGCCTGCGACAGCACTTCCTCGGGCACTTCGCTGGCGGCGTGCTGCATGATCCCGCTCTGCCGGCTGCCGCCGCGATAGGCGGTCAGCGCCTGCGTGATGTACGTCTCGGACAGGATGTCGAGCCGCGGGATGTGCGGGTTGTCCGGCACCCCCTGCGCGCCGTGGCAGGCGGTGCACAGCGACAGCCCCTTCGGTCCGCGAAGCTGCGCGGCTGTCAGCGACTCGTAGCGCTCGGGCGTCATGTCGGTGCGGACCGACAGCAGGAAGGCGACGATCGGCCAGACGTCGTCCTGCCGCGCGGCGGGCCAGCCGGGCATGCCCGACATCTTGATGCCCTTGTGCACGATCCAGTGCAGCTCGACCGGCGACCAGTGGTCGACCGCCTCGTCGATATGCGGGGGCTGCGGCAGCATCGACCGGCTGGTCGCCGACCGCACCGCCCCCGGCGCGCCGTGGCAGGTGCGGCAGGCGCTTTCGAAGTGCTTGGCGCCCAGCGCGATCATCGACGGGTCGTCCAGCGTGTCCGGCACCGCGCGCCCCTCGTCCGACCAGAGCGAGACGGCGTTGCGGTAGGTGGTGTGGAACACCCAGCTCATGCCGGGGAAGTGCCCCATCCGCGCCGACACGTTGTACAGGCCGAACCCGATCCACGCGCTGGCGGCGACGAAGAAGACCACGGCGAGCACCAGCAGCGTGCCGCCGACGGTTTTCCAGTGGATGTTCATGCGGGGGCCTTTCGTCTCGGGGCCGCGTCCGGGGCGGGCGGTGCGAAAACGCGGACGGGGCGCGCGTCACCGGCGCGCCCCGTCGCATCCGGCCGACCGGGTCACTCGCTGCCGGCCACGCCTTCCAGGTTGGTGTCCGCGATGGGCGAATAATCCTGGTCCACGCCGTCGAGGTTCAGCGACGGGTTGTAGACGCGCTGGATCGAGGTCTGCGAGAATTCGTTCAGCGCGAACCACGTCGCCACTGCCAGGACCAGCGCGGCGAAGGTGCCTGTCAGAAAGCCGGTCATCGCGCGCCTCCCCGCTTGCCCTCGAGCTCGTCCAGCCACAGGTCGTGGTGCTCGCGCGCCCAGTTGGTGTCGACGTCACCGCCCCACATGGCCTCGATCGCGCCCTGCATGCCGACGGTGCCGATGTAGATGTGGCCGATGAAGATCGCGATCAGCAGCACGCCGACGATGGCATGGGTCAGCATCGTCCAGCTCATCCCGTCGAGGCCGAGGAAGTAGAACGGGAACATCAGCAGCACGCCCGAGACGATCATGATCGCGCCGCCCAGGATCGCCGACCAGAAGATCAGCTTCTGCCCGGCGTTGAACTTGCGCGCCGGCGGGTTGTCGGGATCGTCCGAGAAGAAGCCGCCGCCGCGGCGCAGCCACTCGATGTCCAGCTTCGACGGCAGGTTGCGGCGCATCCAGGCGAAGGCCATCACCAGCAGGCCCAGCGCGAAGGGCGGGAAGAACATCATGTGCCCCCAGGTGGCCAGCCAGCCGACCGCGCCCAGGAACTCGTCGCCGAAGGGGCGGATCAGCGTGTCGCCGTAGGCGATGGCGGACCCGGTCAGCGCCAGCATGATGAACGAGGTGGACGTCATCCAGTGGTTGGCGCGCTCCAGGAGGCCGAAGCGCTTGACCGTGCGGCCGCTGCGCCCCTCGGCGATCGGCACGCGGCCACGGATCGCCAGGATCAGCGCCAGCAGCAGGCTGAAGCCCAGGATCGCCAGCGCGCCCAGATGCGTTGCGATGTCCGCAAGGCCCAGCCGCCAGTCGCGCGCGAAGGGCCGCTCGAACAGGTCGGCGTTGACGTACGGCAGCGAGGACATGCCGATCACCTCTTCCGACGGCTTGATCACCGGCAGCACCTCGCTGTCGGGGTTCGACCAGGCCTCGGTCAGCAGCGGATCGGGGTCCTCGATCTGGGTCGAGCTCAGACGGATCTCGTTGCCGAAGGCGTAGTCCGGCGCGTCGCCGTCGGGCGCCGGGCCGGTGCGCCAGCGTTCGTCCTGCAGCTTGGTGCGCGCGATGACCAGCTCGGAGGCCTGCACGCCGCCCAGCTCGGGCGTGTGGTCCGTGGCCGACCAGCGGTATTCGGGAATCGTGCGGGCGTCGCCGTCGAACAGCTCCCAGATCTGGGCGGCCAGCGCGATGGCCAGCAGCACCGCGACGATCGCGCCGCCGATGCGGTAGGCCTTGAAGTCGCGGCCGCGCACGAGGACGGGGCCGTGGGTCTGCGGGGTGGCGTGAACGCTGTCCTGTGGCATCAGCCCTGCTCCTCCGGATAGTAGGCGGTCCGCCAGCCCCAGGCGCCGGCGCCGAAGCCGCGGGCGATCACCCGCTCGCGGTAGATCTCGGCGATCTCGTCACCGTCGCCGGCCAGCAGCGCGCGGGTGGAACACACCTCGGCGCAGATCGGCAGCTTGCCCTCTGCGATCCGGTTGCGCCCGTACTTGCGGTACTCCGCCTCGCTGCCGTTCTCCTCGGGGCCGCCGGCGCAATAGGTGCACTTGTCCATCTTGCCGCGCGACCCGAACAGCGTCGCCTTGGGGAATTGCGGCGCGCCGAACGGGCAGGCGTAGAAGCAGTAACCGCAGCCGATGCAGGTGTCCTTGTCGTGCAGGACCACGCCGATATCGGTCTGGTACAGGGTCGAGACCGGGCACACCGCCACGCAGGGCGCGTCGGTGCAATGCATGCAGGAAATCGCGATGGATTTCTCGCCCGGCTCACCGTCGTTGATGGTCACCACCCTGCGGCGGACCATGCCCCACGGGACCTCGTGCTCGTTCTTGCACGAGGTCGCGCAGGCGTTGCATTCGATGCAGCGATCGGTGTCGCAAAGGAATTTCGCGCGTGCCATGGGTTCAGGCCCTCTCGATCCGGCAAAGTGTGCATTTCGTTTCCTGCATCTGCGTCACCACGTCGTAGCCGTAGGTCTGCACGGTGTTGACCGCCTCGCCCGCGACGTAGGGCGCGGCCCCGTCCGGGTATCGGTTGGTCAGATCCTCGCCCATCCAGAAACCGGCGAAGTGGAACGGCAGGAAGACCGTTCCCGGCCCGACCCGCGTCGTGACCATCGCGGCCACGCGGATCCGGCCCTCGGGCGTGGCGACCCAGACGAATTCCTTGTCCGACACGCCCAGCTCGGCGGCGTCGGCGCGGTTGATCTCGACGAACATCTGCTGCTGGAACTCGGCCAGCCACTTGTTCGAGCGGGTCTCGTCGCCGCCGCCCTCGTACTCGACCAGCCGCCCCGAGGTCAGGATCATCGGGAACTCGTCGGCGTAGTTGACCTCCTGGATCGACTTGTAGAGCACCGGCAGACGCCACAGGCGGCGGTCCTCGTAGGTGGCATATTCCGGCAGCAGGTCGCGGCGCGGCGTCAGCAGCGGCTCGCGGTGCAGCGGCACGGCGTCGGGGAAGTTCCAGACATAGGCGCGCGCCTTGCCGTTGCCGTAGGGCGCCAGGCCATGCGCGATCGCCACCCGCTGAAGCCCGCCCGACAGGTCGGTCTTCCAGTTCACCGCCTCGATCT
>NZ_JBELMH010000037.1:0-7682 GCF_042096055.1 Citreimonas sp.
AGATCCCGATGTCGGACATCTTCAAGTCGGCGCTGCCGTTCCTGTTCCTGCAGGTGGTGGGCCTGGTGCTGTGCATGATCTTCCCGCAGATCATCACCTGGCTGCCGCGGCTGGTCTACGGTTGATCTCAGGCCCTTCGGGGACGTGAAGGGGGCCGTCCGCGACAGCGGGCGGCCCTTTCGCTTGGGCACGCTTGTGGCGGCGGCGGCCGTGCTGCAAGAAGGCGCACCGGCGCCACGGGGCGCCCAAAAATACCGCTGTCATCGAGGACCAGAATGCCCATCCGCAACCGCTTCGCCGAACTGCATCCCGAGATCACCGCCTGGCGGCGCGACCTGCACGAGAACCCCGAGCTGGGCTTCGACCTGCCGCGCACCGCCGAATTCGTCGCGGCGAAGCTGCGCGCCTTCGGCTGCGACGAGGTGGTCGAAGGGATCGGCCGCACCGGCGTGGTCGGCCTGATCCACGGTCGCGGCGGCGCGGGCGGCCGCACGATCGCGCTGCGCGCGGACATGGACGCGCTGCCGATCCTCGAGGCGACCGGCGCGGCCCATGCCTCGAAGACGCCCGGCAAGATGCATGCCTGCGGCCATGACGGTCACACCGCGATGCTGCTGGGCGCCGCGCAATACCTGGCCGAGACGCGCAACTTCGACGGCACCGTCGCCGTCGTCTTCCAGCCCGCCGAGGAAGGCGACGCCGGCGCGCGGGCCATGGTGCAGGACGGGTTGATCGACCGCTTCGGCATTTCCGAGATCTACGGCATGCACAATTCGCCGCTGGTGCCGCAGGGGCAGTTCGCCATCCGCCCCGGCGCCTTCTACGCCGCGGTCGACAGCTTCCACATCGCGGTGCGCGGCCGGGGCGGCCACGCGGCGCGCCCGCACGGCACTGTGGACACCACGCTTGCGGCTTCGGCGATCGTCATGGCGCTGCAATCGGTCGTGTCGCGCAACGTCGATCCGCAGCAGGCGGTGGTCGTGTCGCTCACTTCCTTCCGCACCGAATCCGAGGCCTTCAACGTCATCCCCGAGCATGTCCTGCTGCGAGGCACGGTCCGCTCGTTCGACATGGACGTGCGCGACCACGTCCTGAAGCGCGTGCAGGACATCGCGCGCCTGACCGCCGAAAGCTACGGCGCGGTGACCGAGTTCGGCTTCGACGAGGAATCCTATCCCGTCATGGCCAACCACGACGCCGAGACCGCGCATTGCGTCGCCGCCGCGATCGAGGTCGCCGGCGCCTGCGTCGACGACGCGCCGCGAACCACGGGGGCCGAGGATTTCGCCTTCATGCTGCAGGCCTGCCCCGGCGCCTACATCCAGCTGGGCACCGGGGACGGGCCGGGGTTGCACCACCCCGAATACGACTTCAACGACGAGGTCATCCCGACGGGCTGTTCGTATTGGGTGACGCTGGCCGAAAGCCGCCTGCGCGGGTGACGCGGTTCAGTCCCGCCGCGTGCTGGCCCGCGCCATGATCGTGAAGCCCAGGTCGCGGACCGCCGGGCCGGGATCCTCGCCCGCGAGGCGTGCCGCGATCATCGACCAGGCCGTGGTGCCGATCTCGCGCCGCGGCGTCCGGACCGAGGTGATCGCCGGGTTCGCCGCGGCCATGATGTCGCGGTCGCCGAAGCCGCAGATGCCGACGTCTCCGCCGACGCCGAGCCCGGCGCCCTGCGCGGCGAAGAACGCCCCCAGCGCAAGGTCGTCATCGTTGCACAGCACGGAATCCGCATCGGGCGCGTGTTCGCGCAGGCGGACGAACAACGTGGCGCCGAGGCTTACGCCCGAGGGCTTGGGCGTGGTCACGACGCGCGCGCGCTGCGACAGGCCCGCCGCCGCCAGCGCATCGCGGTATCCCGCCAGCCGACGTTCGGCGCGCAGGTCCATCGCGGCGCCGATGAAGGCCGGTGCGCCGTAGCCCTGTGCCAGCAGATGCTCGACCGCCGCGCGCGCTGCCATGCGGTGCGAAAAGCCCACGAGCATGTCGATCGCGTCGTCGGCCAGATCCATGATCTGCACCACCGGACACGCCGCCTGTCGCAGGATCATGCGCGAGGCCGGCGACTGGTCGATGCCCGCGACGATCAGCGCGGCGGGCCGCTGTGCCGCGAAGCCCCGGATCAGGCGGTCCTCGGTCGCCGCGTCGCCGCGCGTGAACGCAGGCTGCAGCGTGAACGCCGAGCCCGACGCCGCCTCGTAGAGCCCGTCCAATATTTCGGCGAAGGCCGGATCGGCGAGCGACGGCACCACCACCCCGACCACGGTCGTGCGCCGCGACGCCAGCGCCGTGGCGGCCGGATTGGGCACGTAGCCCAACGCTTCCACCGCCTGCGTGATCCGCGCGCGCAGAGCCTCCGAGACCATCCTGGGGTGGCGCAACGCGCGGCTGACCGTGATCGTCGAGGTCCCGGCCAAGGCCGCCACGTCCGCCAGGGTCGGCGACTTCGGTGGTGCGGTCGAGGGGTCATCGTTAGGGCACATACCTACCTTTATTCAAAACGGATGACAGCGCTGTCAACGGCTCTGTTGAAGGTGATAGCGCTGTCAGGGCGCAATGTGCCGATACTGGCAGCTTTAAACGCTGGAGCGTCGCAGGCCGTTCGAGGGCGGAGAAGGCTATAGAGCTTGGCGGATCCAAAGGGCTGGCGACGGCTGCTCTGTGCGGCACATCTCGGCCGGGAAAGCTACCGGTCCTCTGCCCTCGGTTAACTCAAATGCGACGCACATTCTGCTTAGCCGACGCAGGCTGATTTCCCCGGCGTTAAATCGGTGGCAATGCGGCGGCTATAGCGTCTGGGTCTGATCCGCCGGCCTCGCCTCGTGCGCCGGTTCGCAACGGCCCGTCCGGTCATCCGGGCGTGCCCTCCAGTCACCGGAGTATCCCATGACGCGCTTGCCGAAAGTCGCCACGTTCAACGTTCGGTCCGTTTTCGTGAAATGTGCGGCGCTGATGGCGCTGACGACCATCGTCGTCGCCTCGGGCATGGCTTTCGTGGCGTTTTCGACCGTCGAGAAGCGGGCACAGGCCGATATCGTCGAACAGGTCCAGCGCCTGACACCGCCCTTCGCGAACGCGCTGATCCAGCCGATCCGCTTCGGCGTACAGGACAAGATCGACGAGACGGTTACCGACGCGCTCGCCGCCGCCGACGAGGCGGGGCAGGCCGCCCTGGCGATCGGTGGAGACGGCGCCGTGATCGGCAGCGCCGGTGACGAGGATACGTATGCCGCGCTAACCGAGTTGGCCCGGCAGAGCCTGGCGGACGGCGCCCCTGTGCAGGGCGCGGACGGGCTGTGGCTCGCCCTGCCGATCACGGTCGAGGCCGATGCCGCGCCGCTGGGTGTGCTGGCCGTCGCGATGCGCGACACCGAGGTCAAGGCCGCGATCCGGCACGACAAGACCCTGATCGCGATCGTAGCGGGCGGGCTGTTCGTCGTGATGATGGCGTTGACGCTGTGGGCGCTGAAGGTGGTGCTGGGCAATCCCCTGACGGATCTGCGTGCGGCGGTCGGCCGGATCGGTGCAGGCGACTACGACAGCCAGATGCCGCTGACCGGCCGCGCGGACGAGCTTGGCGACGTGGCGCGTGACCTCGACGGCATGGTGGGCAAGCTCCGCGCCAGCCGCGCGGTGGACGAGGCACGCCAGCGCGAGAGCGAGGCGCAGGTCAAGGTCGTGGCCAGCCTCGGCGACGGGCTCGACGCGCTGGCCCACGGCGTCCTGACCAAGCATCTGTCCGACGAATTCCCGCAGGAATACGAGGCGCTGCGCCAGAACTTCAACCGCGCTATCCGCAGCCTGCACGACGTGATCGCCGCCGTGACCGGCAACGCGCAAAGCATCAGCCGCAACGCGCAGGAGATCGCCGAGGCGTCGGACGAGTTGTCCGGCCGGACCGAGACGCAGGCCGCGACGCTGGAAGAAAGCGCCGCAGCGCTCGATCAGCTGCTGGCCAGCGTGCGCTCGGCCGCCAACAACGCGACCGAGGCCGACAAGGCCGTCGGCTTCGCGCGTCAGAAGGCCGCCCGCAACGACGAGATCATGCGCGCCGCCATGTCGGCCATGGGCGCGATCGAGAAATCGTCCGACAAGATCGCCGACATCATCACCGTCATCGACGACATCGCCTTCCAGACCAACCTTCTTGCGCTGAACGCCGGGGTCGAGGCGGCGCGCGCGGGCGAGTCCGGCAAGGGTTTCGCGGTCGTCGCGTCCGAGGTTCGGACGCTCGCGCAACGCAGCTCGGAGGCGGCGCACCAGATCAAGGACCTGATCCTCGGCTCGAGCGTGCAGGTCAAGAAGGGCGCTCAACTGGTCGAAGAGGCCGGCACCGCCCTTGGCGACGTGGTCGAGCAGATCGGCGAGATCTCGAACCTGATGTCGGGCATCGCCGCCGGTGCCGCCGAGCAGTCGCAGGGCCTCAACGAGATCAACACCGGTGTCGGTGACCTCGACAAGGTGACCCAGCAGAACGCGGCGATGGTGCAGAACTCGGCCACCACCGCGCATCGTCTGCGCTCGGACGCCGGGACGATGACGCAGCTCGTCAGCCGGTTCAAGATCGACCCGGCGCGGGTTGCCGAAACAGCGCCGGCGAAACCCGCGGACGGCTCGTGGACCTCCGAGGCCGCGCGTCCCGCCGGGTCGGGGGACCAACGGCGCCGCGCCGGCTGAAATCGGAGACCGGTCGCGCCTGTCGTCGGGCGCGACCGATCCGTGCCTGCCCCCTTGCACCCCGCGCCGGGACCGGCATGGTACCGGCGAAGGGGAAGGGGCCGGCATGAAATTCCTGCACGTCGCGGATCTGCATCTCGACTCGCCGTTGCGGACGCAGGCGCTGCGCAACCCGGCGATGGGCGAGACGTTGCGCGCCGCCTCGCGCCAGGTGCTGGGCCGGCTGGTCGACGCAGCGATCGCCGAGCGGGTGGACGCCGTGCTGTTCGCCGGCGATACCTTCGACAATGGCATGGCCGACGTGGCCAGCCGCGCGGCGCTGGCGACGGAACTGGCGCGGCTGGGCCGCGCCGGTATCCCCGCGGTGCTGATCCAGGGCAACCACGACGCGCTGCTGGACCTCGACCGTTACGGCCCGGTGACCGACACGCTGCACATCCTCACGCCGGACACGCCAACCGTGCCGATCGGCGGTGCCGCCGTCCATGGTGTCGGTTTCTCGGCGGCGCACATGCCCGAAAGCCTGCTGCCCCGCTATCCCGCGCCGATTCCCGGGCAGATCAATGTCGGGCTAATGCACACGTCTCTGGACGGTGCGCCGGGCCATGATCCCTATGCCCCGTGCGGTCTGGGGGACCTGCTGGGCCACGGCTACGCGTACTGGGCGCTCGGCCATATCCACAAGCGCGCAATCTACCGCGCCGAGGGTGGCGTGGCGGTGATGCCCGGCATTCCGCAGGGCCGCAGCGTGCGCGAGACGGACGGCGGCTCGGCCACGCTGGTGACGATCGACCTCGACGGGGTGCAGGTCCGCGAGGTCCCGCTTGAGATCCTGCGCTTCGCCCGCGTGCCGGTGGACTTCGCGGGCGCCACCGATCAGTCCGCCCGAGACGACAGGCTGCGCGCGGCGTTCGAGGCCGCGCGGATCGACGCGCGCCTTGCCGCGATCCGCGTCGAGGCCATGGGCTCGATGTCGGAACTGGGCGATCCCGCGATGCTTGAGGCGCAGGCGCGCGATGTCGCGGAAACGGTCGACGGCGTCTTCGTCGACCGGCTGCGCCTGCACCCGACACGGCACGGGGCCGACGACGCGCCCGCGGACGACCTGGTCGCCCTGATGCGCCGCGATGCCGCCACGCCGGGCTTCCGCGACGAGGCGCGCGAGGCTCTGGCCGAGCTGCGCGCCGCGCTGCCGTCCGAGATCCGGGACGTGCTCGACGACGACGCGCTCGAGGCACTCATCGAGGGCGGAGTCGACACGATGGCGCTGCGGCTCGGCGCGCGGGGCGGCGACGCATGAGGCTGCGCCGGCTGGACCTCGTGCGCTACGGCCGGTTCACCGACCACTCGCTGGACTTCGGCGACGCCGGGACCGCGACCGACGTGACGCTGGTCTACGGCGAGAACGAGGCCGGCAAGAGCACCGCCTTCGCGGCCTGGCTCGACCTGCTGTTCGGCCTGCCGCTGCAGCATGCGTACGATTTCGTGCATGCGCGGCGCGAGCTTCTCGTCGCTGCGGCGCTCGATACCGCCGACGGACGGCTCGACCTGCGGCGCACCGGCCAGCGCACCGGGTCGCTGACCGACGCGGCGGGCCGCGCGATCGACGAAAGCCGCCTGTCACGGCTGCTGCACGGGCTGGACCGCGACGGCTACCGCACGCGCTTTTCGCTGGATGACGAGGTGTTACGTCGCGGCGGCGAGGAGATCGCGCAGGCCAAGGGCGAACTGGGCCAGCTGCTCTACGCCGGGGCCACGGGGTTGTCGGGGTACGCCGCGCTGCTGAAGGAGGCAGAGGCCGAGGTCGACGCCTTCCACAAGCCGCGCGGGCGCAGCACGGCGTTGGCCGAGGCGAAGACCCGGCTGATGGAGATCGGTGCGGCACTCGCCGAGGCGCGGCTGGACCCGCGGCGCTTCGAGGCGTTGCGCCGGGACATGGATGCCTGCGATCGGGCCTGTGCCGACGCCGACAGCTTGCGGGACGACGCGCGTCGCGCGCTTGCGTTGCGCGAGACGGCGGATGCCCGCCGCACCTTGCGGCGCGAGATGCAGGAGACGGAGCAGACGCTGGCCACGTACCCCGAGGGTCCGGATCTGCCGCCGGACGCCCCGACGCAGGTCCGGCTGGCGGTCGAGGCCGCGGCCCGTGCCGAGGCGGCGTGCGCCAAGGCCGAGCGTCGGCGCGAGGCGATCGCCGACCAACTCGCCGGCGCGACACCGGATGCGGCGGGCATCGAGGTGGGGCACATGCTCGAGACGCTCGAAGCCGCGCGGTTCGACGATGGCGAATCCCTGATCGCCCGCGCCGTCGCGGCCGCCGCCGACATGGCGCGTCGAACGGCCGAACGCGACGAGGCCCGCGCCGATGCGCGCCGGATGGCAGTGGTCCTCGCGGGCGCCGAAGCCGATCCCGCGCAGCTGGTGCTGCCGAAGCCGGTTATCGCCGCGCTGCGCGAGGCGGCACAGGACGTCCGCGCCGCCGCGCGCAGCCACGCGGACGCGGCGCTCGCGCTGGCCGAGGCGGAGGCCGACCTGGGCGAGCCCGAGAGCATGCCGGACGGCGCCGACGCCCTTGCGGATGCGCTGGACGCGTTCAGGGCCCTGCCGTTCGACTTGAGCGACCTTGCCCGCGTGGCCGACGAGCGCGCGACCGAGGCGCGCGCGCTCGCCGCCGGCCTGCCGCCGGGTTGGCGCGCGATGGCGGATGCCGGCCTGCCGGCCGAGGCGCAGATCCGCGCGGCCGAACGCGCTCTGACCGCCGCGAACGGCAGGGTCGAGCAGGCCGAGCTGCGCCACCGCGAGGCCGTCGCCGCGCGGGACGCACGCCGGGCCGAACACGCGGCCGAGCGGCAGGGGGCAGGGGTGTCGGATGACACGATCGCGGCGTCGCGCCTTGACCGTGACAGGCTGTGGGCCGCCCACCGCGCGCAACTGACCGCCGGGACCGCCGACGCGTTCGAGGCCGCCATGCGCGAGGACGACGCGCAGCGCGATCGACATGC
>NZ_JBELMH010000037.1:7782-26038 GCF_042096055.1 Citreimonas sp.
CAGCGCGACGCGCGCGCCGCGGCGCTCGACCGGGCGCAGGCGGCGTTCGACGCGCGGTTGGACGGCCTCTGGTGTGCGGACCTGACTGCCGAGGACGTGCTTGGCAAGGTGGACGAAATGGCGGACCTGGCCGACCGGCACGCAGCCGCGATCGCGCTCGACCGCAGGCTGGGGGCGCTGCAGGCGGCGTTGGACACTTTCGATATGCGCGCCGCGCCGCTACGGGCGGCCCTGAGCCTCGACGAGAACAGCTCGGTCGATGCGGTGCTGGCCGCCGCGCGCCGGCGCGCCGAGGCGGCGCGCGAGACCGAACGAGCCATCGCGCGCGCGCGGCAGGACGACGAGGCCCTGCAGACCGAGATCGCGGACCAGTCCCGCCTCGGGGCCGAGGCCGAGACTGCGCTCGCGAACCTGTTCAAGGAGCAGGCGGTCGGCCCGGGCGATGATCCGGTCGCCGCGATCCGGCACCTGCAAGAGCGCGACGCACTGAGGGCGAAACGCCACGACCTGGCCACGCGCCACGCGGCGCTGGCCGAAGGCTGGGCGCCGGACGCGCTGGCGCGCGAAGAGCGCGACGACGACCCGATGCGCACCGCGGCCTTGCGCGATGCGCTGGCCGAAGCCGAGACGGCGCGCGACGACGCACTGGTAAGGCGCGGCGAGGCGCGCAAGGCGCTGGAAACCGCGCAGGGCGCGGCGGGCGGCGTCGATCACGCGCAGGATCGCGCCGCGCTGCTGGAGAACCTCCGCGCCGAAGCCTATCGCGCCGCCGAGACGCGGATCGGCCTGATGGCCGCCGCCGGTGCCATGCGCCGGTTGCGCGAAGAGCGGCGCGGCTCGATGCTGGACGCAACGCAGGCGGCCTTCGTGCGCATGACCGGGGGTGAGTGGCAGCGGCTCGAGACGCGGCCCGTGGGCGCGCACGAACGGTTGGTCGGGCTGCGTGATGGTGCGGCGGTGGGCGCGGACGCCATGTCCACGGGGACGCGCGCGCAGCTGTACCTGGCCCTGCGCGTGGCGGGGCACGCGGATTTTGTCGCGCGCAACGGGCCGCTGCCCTTCGTGACCGACGATGTGCTGGAAACGTTCGACGATACCCGCGCGCGTGCGACGCTGGCGCTGATGGCCGAGATGGGGCGGCGGGGGCAGGCGATCATGTTCACGCATCACCGCCACCTGGTGGCGCTGGCGCAGGCCGAGATTCCCGATCTGCGCGTGCTCGAACTGAACTGAGTGGGCAATATGCGCGGCGTCGCCCGGATCGAGGGGGCGTTCCCGGCGCAAGGCGCCTCCGGTAAACCGGCTACTTGGGCGTTTCGGTCTTGCCGCGCTTCGCAGGCTTGCGGGCCTTGGATTTCTTGGCCGCGTCGCCCTTGGCGGGCTTTTCGTCCGGTGCGGTCTCGGTGCCTTCGCGCTCAAGACGCGCGGCGCGCAGGGCGGCGGTCTTGGCATCGCGGGCCGCGCCTTCGTCGCGAATGATCTCGCGTGCGGCACGGTCGGTTGCGTCGGCTTTCGATTCCTGGCGCGTCGGGCGCTGTGGCGTCGGCGGGCCTTCTGGCATCATGATATCGCCTCGTGGTGGGGTGCGGCGCAGGGCGCGCGGCCCGGTCCGCGGGGGGTGCGGGACGGCGTTGCCGCCATCCCGCGAAGTTCGGTCAGGCCAGCGCCAGGTTGGCGGCGCTCTCGCGGTTGTCGCGGCCCTGCTCGATGTCGTAGGTCACCTTCTGCCCGTCGGCCAGGCCGGTCATGCCGGCGCGCTCGACTGCGGAAATGTGCACGAAGACGTCGCGGCCGCCCGACTCGGGCTCGATGAAGCCGAAGCCTTTGGTGGGGTTGAACCATTTCACGGTGCCAGTGGCCATATCCGTGTTCTCCTGTTTCTGTCGCTGCCCGCGATATGCGGCAGCCCGGCAAAGTCAGTCTGGATCGAGCAACTGAGCCGGTTGAACGGAAGCAGCAGAGCGAAAAAGATAACGATAGCACGCCCTACATGCGCCTAAATCCTTGTCGGCACAAGCCTCTCGGCGAAATAAAGATTTTCGCGCGCGACCGATCGCCGACCCGTCACGGCCGGGCGTTCGGCTGACGCGTCGTGCCCGACGCCTCGTCCGCGATGCGTGCCGCGTAGTCCGCGGCAGCCTTGATGCCGCCCAGCGGAAAGACGTGGATGCCGGCGATGTCGCTGGTCCGGTTGCGCGCTAGATCGCCCAGCACGTCCGTCGGCTCGAACGGGGCGACGAGGCGGGTGACGTCCTTGGCGCGCTTCTGCAGCACCGACAGCGAGGGGCCGACGCCGCAGGCCACGGCGAATTTCAGCAGCGTCTGCAGCTTGGCGGGGCCGGCGACGCCGACATGCACGGGCAGGGTGACGCCGGCGGCCCGCAGGCGCGCGATCCAGTCGAAGACCGGCTGGGCCTCGAACACGAACTGGGTGACCATGGCCATGTCGGCGTCGGTACGCTCGGCGAAGGCCTGCTTCCAGGTCGCGGCGTCGTCCACCAGCCGGGTCGAGCCATCGAGGTCGATGTCGCGGTTGCCTTCGGGGTGGCCGGCGACGTGCAGGCGCTTCATCCCGTGCTTGTCGAACAGCCCGGTTTCCAGCAGCTGCATCGAGCTTTCGAAGTCGCCGACCGGCTCGCGCGAGCCGCCCGCCAGCACCAGCGCCTGGTCGACGCCGGCCTCGGATGCGTAGCGGTTCAGCCAGTCGTCCAGCGTGGCACGATCCGCCACCAGCCGGGCGGGGATGTGCGGCATGACCGGAAAACCATCATCGGCCAGCCGCTTGGCTGTGCCCACCATGTCGGCAATCTCGGTGCCCTCGATATGGGCGATGTAGACGCGCGTGCCCTCGGGCAGCAGGGCGCGGAAATCCTCGACCTTGGCGGCGGTGCGCGGCATCACCTCGATCGAATATCCCTGCAGCAGGTCGGCGATGCCGTCCCTGGGACGCGCGGGTTTCTTGCAGAACGGAAAGCGCAGGATGGCCATGGAAGTGTCTCCTAGTCTGCGGGCGGGGTGCCGTGTGTGTGGAACGTCTCGATGGTCTTGAGGCCCCAGGCCTGGCCGCGCTTGCGCTCGGCCTCGGTCCAGGTGACGGTTTCCCAGTCGGGGTCGAGGATCAGCCGCGCGCCGGCATTGGCCAGCTCGACGCGGTTACCGGCGGGCTCCCACACATACAGGAAAAAGGTGCCCTGGATCGCGTGCTTGTGCGGCCCGGTTTCGATGTGCACGCCGTTTTCCAGGAAGATATCGGCGGCGCGCAGGATATCCTCGCGCTGGTCGGTGGCGTAGGTGACGTGGTGCAGCCGACCGTCGCCACGGCCGTGTTCCTCGGTGCAGGCCAGATCGTAGGTCTTGTTGTTGACGGTGAACCAGCAACCGCCCAGCCGGCCGTTGTCCAGCCTGATCTGCTCGGTCACGCGGCTGCCGAGGCAGGTGATCATGAAGTCGCGGAATTCGGTCACGTCCGAGGCCAGCAGGTTCAGGTGATCGAGCCTGCGCGGGCTGACGCCCTGCGCGTGGAAGCGGCTGGCCATGTTCTTGAGGGCAGGGCGGTCGTCCTCGGGCGGCGCATACTTGACCGTGTCCCAGTAAAGCTCGAACACGTGGCCGAACGGGTCCTCGAAGCGAAAGGCGCGGCCGTGGCCCGCATCGCCGTCGACCCAGCCATGCGTCTTGTAGCCCGACGCCTCGATCGCCGTCACGCGACGGTCCAGCGCCTCGGGCGACACGACGCGATAGCCGATATGCCCCACGCCGGTGGTGTGGTGGCGGGTCAGCTTCAGCGAGTGGTATTCGTAATCGTCCCAGGCCCGCAGGTAAGCGCTGTCGCCGTCGCGCCCCGAGACCTTCAGCCCGTAGACGCGAGTGAAGAAGTCGAGGCTTTCGTCGAAGCGGTCGGTGTAGACCTCGACATGGCCAAGATGGGCTGTGTCCTGGACGGGGTCGGTCATGCGGCGCCTCAGTTCATCATAGTGTCGGGCAGGATCAGCGAGATCTGCGGGAAGGCGATCAGGATCGCCAGCGTCACCAGCATGGCGCACCAGAAGGGCAGCACGCCACGGAAAATCGTCCCCAGCTCGACATTCGGGGCGACGGATTTGACGATGAAGACGTTGATCCCCACCGGCGGCGAAATCAGCCCCATCTCGAGCGTCAGGACCACCAGCACGCCGAACCAGATCGGGTCGATGCCCAGCTGCACGATCACCGGGAAGAAGATCGGCAGGGTCAGCACCAGCATGGCGAACCCTTCCAGGAAGCAGCCCAGAACCAGGTAGACCAGCAGGATCACCACAAGCGTGCCCAGCGTGTTGAGGTTCAGCGCGGCCAGCGCCTCGCCCACGACGGTGGGGATGTGCGACAACGCCAGGAACGGGTTGATCAGGTGCGCCGCGATCAGGATCAGCATGACCGTGGCGGTGGTCACGATGCTGTCGCGCGACGCGATCCACAGCGCCTTTGCGCCCAGCCGCCCGGTCGCGAAACCGTAGAGCACGACCGCGCCCGCGCCGACGCCCGCCGCCTCGGTCGGCGAGAAGAAGCCGCCGTAGATGCCGCCGATGGTCAGCACGATGACCACCAGGATCGGCAGTGCGCCGGTCAGCGCGCGCAGCTTTTCGGATGAATCCGTCTTGGGGCCCTTGGGGCCGAAGGCCGGGCGCAGCCAGCACAGCAGGGTGATGGTCAGCACGAAGCACGACAGCAGTAGGATGCCGGGCAGCACGCCCGCCAGGAACAGGCGGCCGATGCTTTGCTCGGTCAGGATCGCGTAGATCACGAAACCGGTCGAGGGCGGGATCAGGATGCCCAGCGTGCCGCCCGCGGCGACCACGCCGGTGGACAGGCGCGGGTCGTAGGCGAAGCGGTCCATCTCGGCCAGCGAGACCTTGCCCATCGTCAGCGCAGACGCCACCGACGAGCCCGACAGCGCCGCGAAGCCGCCGCAGCCGATCACCGTGGCCGAGGCGAGTCCGCCGCGCACCTGCCCGATGATGGCATAGGCCGCGTCGTAGAGCTGCCGGCTCATGCCGGTGACGCTGGCGACGTTGCCCATCAGGATGAACAGCGGGATGATCACCAGTTCGGGGTTCGAGGCGAGCGTGAACGTCTCGGACGCCAGCAGCGAGGTGGCCGCGTTCCAGCCGTTCAGGATCCAGATGCCGACGAAGCCCACCAGGAACATCGCGAAGGCCACCGGCACCCGCACGATGAGAAGCACCAGCAGGATGACGATGCCGGTCACGCCGATCGCGCCGATGCTCACGCGGTGTCCTCCTTCAGGGCGTCCTCGATCCGCGAGCCGGCCTCGTGGCGCACGTCGCGGCTCGACAGGGTCAGCTCGATCGCGCGCAGGGCCATGCCCAGTGCCGTCACGACCGACAGAATGGAAAGCGCCCACTGGAACCACGCCTTGGGCCAGCCCAGCAGGTTCGTGGACAGGTTCAGCATCTGGCTGAGTTGCGCGCTCTGCCAGACCGCCCAGGCGATCATCGCGAAGATCACCGCGCCCAGCAGCGCCGCACCGATGTCGATCGCGCGGTTCATCAGCGGCGGGTAGTGGCGCTCCAGCACGTCGACGGCGATGTGCCCGCCGCCGCGGTCGCACAGCGCCATGCCGCCGAAGACGACGATCACCAGCGTCATGGTCACCACGTCCTGGCTGCCGAAGAGCGGATGGCCGAAGGCCCGGCCGACGACGTCGACCAGGATCACCCCGACCTCGAGCATCAGCCCGATCACGCCGAGGGTTGCGGACAGGCCGATGAGCCCGTCCGCGCCTTTTCGCAAAGTGCCGAGCACTTATTCGCCCCGCATCGCCGCCATGGCGTCTTCGCCGCCGACCTCGGCGACATAGCTGTCGACCACCGTCTCGACCGCGTCGGCAAAGGCCTGGGCCTCGTCCTCGGACAGGTCGATCACGGTGTTGTCGCCGGCCTCACGCGCCGCCTGGAGGGCGGCGTCGGCCGTGGCGTTCCACGCGTCCTCGGCCGATTTGGACAGCTCCGTGCCCGATGCCGCGTCCAGCGCCGCGCGCTGGTCCTCGGGGAGCGCGTCGTACTTCGACTGCGTCATCACGGTGTAGAAGGCCAGCCGGCCCAGGTTCGCGCCGATCGTGTAGCTGTTGGCGACCTCGTCCAGCTTGAAGTCCGACAGGGTCGACGCGCCGGTGATCACGCCGTCGATGAGGCCGGTCTGCAGCGCGTTGTACACCTGGTTGATCGGCATCTGCACCGGGGTGGCGCCCAGCGCCTCGGCCACGTCGGCGGCGGTTGCGCCGGCGACGCGCACCTTTAGGCCGGCGAGGTCCTCGGGCGTGCGGATGTCGTGGTCCTTCATGATGAAGATGTTGGGCTCGGACGTCCAAAGCGCCAGCGGCTTGGTGCCCGGAAACTCCGAGGCGAGGTGGTCGTCATAGGCGGCCCATAGCGCCTCGTAGCCGGGGGTCTCCAGCGGGATGGCGTTGGGCAGTTCGGCGATCATGGTCTTGGGGAACTGCGACGAGGTGTATCCCGGCAGGCCCCAGGCCATGTCGGCGGCCCCCTGGACCACGCGCACGTACTGCTCGGCCGGGCCTGCGCCCAGCTCGCCGCCGTGGTAGCCGCGCACGGTCAGAGCGCCGTCGGTCGCGGCCGAGACCTTCTCGCCCAGCGGTTCGATCACTGACGCATTGATCGTGTGGAACGGCGGGGTGAAGTTGGCGAATTTCAGCTCTTCGGCGCTTGCGGCCGTCGCTGACAGGGCCAAGGCGGCGCCTGCGAAGACATGGTGCAGTTTCATGGGTCTCCTCCCAAAGTATCCCGGTGATCCGGCGGGGGCGTGATCGCCCGCCGCCGTAGTGCCTCGGCGCGGCCGGCCATCGGGCACGGCCGCACCGGTGGCGGCGTCAGGCCGTGGCCTTGGTCCGCCAGCTGTCTGCGTAGTTCTCGCGGGCCTCGCGGGCGTAGGGCGTGGGCGCTACGCGCACGCGGATCTCGGCCTGACGGTGCTTCTCGGCCGAGGTCTTCTGCGTGTCGTCCGGCTCGCCCCACTTCATGGTCAGCACGTCGCCTTCCTGGACGCTCTGGTCCACGACGCCGAGGCTGAGCATGCAGCGTTCGTTGTAGCTGTAGCCGTTGAACATGGACATGCCCACCATCTTGTCGCCGTTCATCACCATGTCGGCCGAGGACGAGGCGTAGTTCGGCTGCGGAAAATCGATCCACTTGTAGGGAACACCGTCCTCGAACCCGCTGGCAATCACTTTCAGCACGTCCTCGCGGTTCCACTCGAACGTGACCTTCTTGCGGTTGGGCGCGTCCTTCAGTTTGGTCAGCGCGTCCTTGCCGATGAAGTCGTCCTTCTTCCAGCCGATGTAGAAGCCGTAGCCCAACTCGAACGGGTTCACGTAGTAGTTCGAGATGTCGTCGGTGACGTAGCTGCCGCCGATCGTGCCGGCCGCCTCGTAGCTGTCGGCGCCCAGCCAGTCGCGGTATTCCTGCATCATGCCGTCGCCGGTGTAGATCCCCGGCAGGGGCGACGGGATCCAGCCCGACTCGAGCGTGTTGGTCGAATAGGCGCGGCTGCCCACCTGGCGCAGGTCGACCCCGAGGTCGCGCGCGGCCTGCAGGATGGTCGATTCGACGTAGTGCTTGTCCGCGTAGGGACCCCAGATCTCGAGGCCCGGCGCACCGGCCATGCCGTGACGCAGCGCCTGCACGCGGCGGTTGCCGACGTTGATCCAGTCGACGTGGAAGAACTTCACGTCCGGCACCGGGCCGCCGTTGATCTTCTCGAAGATCTTCGGGGCGTCGGGGCCCTGGATCTGGTAGCGGTAGTGCGTGCGCAAAACCCGCTCGCCGTCGGGCCGCGAGGGCGAGCGCGGGTCGTGCAGCAGGCGCACCTTCCACTTGCCGATCGCGGCCTGGAACTTGGTCCAGTTGGCGGTGGGCGCGCGGCCGACCAGGATGAACTTGTCCTCGCGCTCGCGGAAGATGATCATGTCGCCGATCACGTGGCCGGCGGGCGTCACCGGCACGAAGTGCTTGGCGCGGTTGGTGTCGAAGTTGTGGAAGCCGTTGATTCCGACATGCGCGAGGAACGCCTCGGCGTCGGGACCCTCGACGATCAGCTCGTCCATGTGGTGGGACTGGTCGAACAGGACCGCGCTGTCGCGCCAGGCGCGCTGTTCGTCGCGCCAGTTGGTGAACTCGGGCGCGACGACGGGGTAGACGTACATCCCGATCTTCGAGTTGCGCAGCATCTGCACCGGGTTGGGGTGCTTGCTCATCACGTCGGACAGGCTAGGCATTCGCTTGTTTCTCCTCCAGCTGAATTCAGGTCTCGACCAGCGCCAGGCCCGGCACGCGTTCGGCCAGGTCGGGCGCCTGTGTCATCACGTATTCGAGGTTTGTGCGCGCCAGGCGCGCGTGTTCGCGGGCCAGCGCCTCGGCCCGGGCGCCCTCGCGGGCGCGGATCGCGTCATGGATGGCACGGTGCTGCACCTGCGCGCGGCGCAGGCTGTCGCGGAAATCGGGTATCAGGTCCTGCCCCTGCAGGAACGCGCCCGGCGAGGCGGCGGGCAGGCGGCGGGCGCGCGCGACCTCGCGGGCGACGATCTGCGACCCGGCCATCTCGGCCAGCATGTCGTGGAAGGCGCCGTTCAGCCGGACATAAGCCTTGAAGTCGAAATGGTCGGGATCGACCGCGGCGTCGAGCGTGCCCAGCAGGTCGTCCATCGCCTGCAGCTGCTCGGGATCTGCACCGCGTTCCGCCGCAAGGCGCGCCGCGGTGCCTTCCAGCACGCCGCGCAGCTCGATCGCGGCGACGATCTCGTCCATGGAAAAGCGCGCGACGCGGCAGCCGCCGGTCTCGACGCGCTCCAGAAGACCTTCGTCGACGAGGCGATCCATCGCCTGGCGCACGGGCGTGCGCGACAGGCCCAGCCGGTCCGCGACGTTGGTTTCGGCAAGGCGCTCGCCGCCGGAGAAGGCCCCGTTGAGCACGAGCGAGCGCAGCCCCATCAAGGCCCGCGTGAATTGCGCGTTACGCTCCGTGCGGTCCAAGAATCGCACCCTCCATTCCCCAAGGGGAACTCTAGCGTTGTATACAGTGACCGGTCAATCGGAGAGATTTGCCGCCGATCACGGCGTTTTGGACGGATATTGTATACCGTCGTGGGCGCAGACACGCCTAACGAAAATGGCGCAGGGCCTCGCGGGCGCTGCGCCATTCCGGGTCGTCTTGGGCGGGTTTACTGGTCGATGCGCTGCGCGGCCCGCGCGATCGCTTCCTGATAGACGGTCGCCGCGTTCCATTCGTTCAGCACGCGGAAGTTCGGCTGGCCGGGCATGTACCCGGCGCCCGGCTGCCAGCCCTTCTGGCGCAGGAAATTCGCCGTCGATGCCAGCGCGTCGGCCGGGTTGTAGAAGTTCACCGTGCCGTTGCCGTCCGCATCGACGCCGTAGGCCAGCGCGTTGCCAGGCAGGAACTGGGTGTGACCAAGCTCGCCGTGGTAGGCGCCCAGCTGGTCGGGGGCCAGCATGCCGCGATCGACCATCTTCAGCGCGGCCAGCGCGTGGGGCGTGAAGAAGTCCGAGCGGCGGCAATCGTAGGCGACGGTCAGGATCGACGAGACCACGGGCTCGGACCCCATGGTGCGGCCGAAGCCGGTTTCCATCCCGTGGATCGACACGAGGATCGAAGCCGGCACGCCGAAGCGCCGCTCGAGCGAGTCGAAGAAGCCGGCGTTGCGCGCAATGCGCTGCTCGGCCTGCGCGGCGAACGAGTCGAGCGAGCCGAGGCGGATGCGGATGAAGTCGTTCAGCGAGTACTTCACGCCAGTCTGGTTGCGGTCGGCGTTGATCGTCTTCTGCGAGTACCGCGCCTGCGACAGCGCCTGCAGGCCGCGCTGGCCAACCCCGGCGGCCCGGGCTTCCTGCGCGAACTCGGCCTTCCAGGGCTCGAACCCGGACGAGGTGTTGCCGCAAGAAGCGGCCAGTGCCGGGCCGGACAGGGTTGCGAGGCTGGCGAGGAAGGCGGTGATCGCGACGCGCATGAGGGTCATTCCATCTTGTTGGACGAGGTTCGCAACGCCAACGCGCGCGCGGCGTCCGCGTTCCACCCTGTCGCCCCGGCGCCGGGGGGCGCACACGCAAAGCCGCCCGCGCGGACGCGGGCGGGCAGGGCGGTCGAACCGAGACGATGCCGCGGTCAGCGACCGAAATGCGGGGCCAGTTCCTCGGCGCGGAAGGGCTTCTCGACGATGGGATAATGGGTAATCCCGTCGAATTCGCCGCTGGCGTAGCCGGTGCAGAACACCACCTGCGCGCCCTCTGCCGAGAGCTGCTGCGCAAGTTCGGTCGTGGTCTCGCCGCGGCCGAGGTTCACATCCAGCAGGGCGTGTGTGAAGTGCTGCTGGGCGACCAGCCGTTTCGCGGCGTCCAGCGTGTGCGCAAGCGTCACGTCGAAGCCGAAGGTCTCGCGCAGCGTTTCGGCGGTTTCAAGGCTGATGATCACCTCGTCCTCGACGTATAGCAGCTTAGACTTGGAAGAGGTCGAAGAGGTCGTCATTCTTGTTTTCTATCACCGCGTTGACTGGAACCTTCATTACGCATTCTAGGCCGTCCGGGTTCCACGTCCATGTCACATTTCCTTCAAGCGAGCCCTCGATCGTCGACCGGATCAGGGACGAGCCGAAGCCCCCGTCATCCGGCGGTTGAACCTTGGGACCGCCACGCTCGCGCCAGGTGAAGACGTACTCGTCATGTTCGCCATCGTCCTGTCTCATCCACGTTAACGAGACAGACCCGTTCTGGTTCGAGAACGCCCCATATTTCGCGGCATTGGTTGCCAATTCGTGAACGGCCATGCCGAAGGACAGCACCGCGCGCGAATTCAGGTTGATCTCGGGGCCGCGCAGGGTGACCCGCTCTTCGCCGTAGATCGCCGTCAGTTCGGGTTCCAGGATGGCGCGCAGCGGCGCGGACACCCAGTTCGAGCGCGTCAGCAGGTTGTGCGTGCCCGCCAGCGCCTTGATCCGCTTGGCGAGGTCCTCCATCAGCCCCGCATCGGCGGTCGCCGCGCGCTGCGTTCGGTTGACCAGCGCCAATACGTTGGCCAGCATGTTCTTCACTCGGTGCTGCAGCTCGTGCATCACCCGGCGCAGCTCCTGCGCGGTGCGCACCTGGTCGGTCACGTCCCGCACGTTCAGGCCGACGGCCTCGACGGCATTGCCGCCGAAGCGCACCGGGTACCAGTCTGTGTCCCAGACGCGCTCTTCCTCGTCGCCGGCGGTGTATCCCTGCACGCGCATACCCTCGATCGGTTCACCGGTATCGAGCACGCTCTGCGCTGCGGCGACCACCTGCTCGGCCAGCGCGGGGACGATGTCGGCCAGACGCTTGCCGATATGCGCCTCGGCCGGGGCGCCGTTGATCCGGGCCAGGACGCGGTTGATGCGCAGGTAGCGAAGGTCACGGTCGAGCAGGGCCATGGCCTGCGGGGTGACGTGGTACAGCGACTCGATTTCGACCGCGCTGCGCTGTGCCTCTTCGGCGCTGCGTTCCGCGGACAGGGCGAGATCGCGCAGCTCGGTCACGTCGACCATGGTGAAGACGACGCCGTTGCTGTCGGTGCCGTCGGCGCGGTAGGGCACGATGCGCACCCGGAAGCTGATTGCGCCGTCGTCGGTATCCAGGCCCTCCTCGATCACCTCGCCGGTCTCGATCACCTGGGCGCACATCTGCCGCAGCTGGTCGACATCGACGATGCCGCCGAAATCGCTGAAGGGCCGACCGATATCGGCCTCGTTGAAGGGGAAGATCCCGCGCGCCTTGGGCGTGAAGCGGCGGATGCGCAGGTCGGTGTCGAGGAAGACCGTGGCGATCTGCGCGCTGTCGATGAAGCCGGCGAGGTCCGCGTTGATCTTGCGGATCTCGAGGATCTTCGAGTTCAGCTCGTCGTTCGTGGTCGACAGCTCCTCGTTCGAGGATTGCAGCTCCTCGTTCATCGACATCATTTCCTCGTTCGAGGATTTCAGCTCCTCGTTCGAGGTCTCCAGCTCTTCGACCGTGGTGCGGATCGTCTGGCGGGCGTCGTCCAGCTCGAGCTCGAGCTCGCGCACGTAGGCGGACGACGGCCCTTCGCCGTCAGAGGCGACGGGATCGGCCGGACCGGTGCGGTCCAGGTGGTCACGCAGGACGATGATCTGCTGGTCGTTGGGCAGCACCCGGCGGGTGATCTCCAGCCGCATGGGCTCGCCGTCGATCTCGCCCTCGAAGGCGCGGGTGACGCCCTCGTTGCCGGCGCGCATCGACATCACGCGCCGCAGCAGCGGCTCGATCTCGGGGCGGGCGATGCGGGTGATCATCAGCTCGGGCATGCCCGGCTTCATCTGCAGGTAGCGCACTGCGTTCTCGGACGCGTAGAGCAGTTCGCCCGCGGGGCTGAGATGCAGGAAAGGCGGCGCGAAATCGCGCAGCATCGTCTCGGCGAAGGGCTGCGACAGAAGGTCCGTGGCCACGTGCAGATCCGTGCCGCGCGGCATGTCGGCGCGGCCGCGGGCGGGCGACGGCAGGTCCAGCTTGACCGAGGGCCCCGGCTTGCGCCGGAAGACGCGGTTGGTGCGGTCCACCTCGGTGAACATGTCCTCGCCGCGCGGCAGGCTTTCGGAGGAGCCCAGCACCAGCAGCCCGTTCTCGCGCAGCGCATACTGGAAGATCTTGTGCGCCTGCTGCTGCAGCGGCGCGTCGAAGTAGATCAGCAGGTTGCGGCACGAGATCATGTCGATCCGCGCGAACGGCGGATCGCGCATCAGGCTCTGGTTCGAGAACCGCACCACGTCGCGCAGCTTGCTCGACACCTCGTAGCCGCCTTGCCGCGAACGGAAGTACTTCAGCAGCAGGTCCTCGGGGACCTCGTCGGCGATCGCGTTGGGATAGCGGCCCTGCCGCGCGATGCGCAGCGCGTCCTCGTCGATGTCGGACCCGAAGATCGAGATCTGCGGCGCCACCTCCATCCGCTCGAGCGCTTCGAGCGCGAGGATCCCCAGTGTGTAGACCTCCTGCCCGGTCGAGCAACCGGGCACCCAGATGCGGAATTCTTCCTTGTGGCCGCGTCCCTGCAGAAGCTTCGGCAGGTGCGTACGCCCGATCGCGTCGAAGACCTGGCGATCGCGGAAGAAGCTGGTGACGTTGATCAGGATGTCGCGCACCAGGCGCCGCGCCTCGTCGGGAGATTCGACGATACGCTTGACGTAGGCGCCGGGGTCCGAGATGCCCAGCACCGACATCCGCACCGCCAGCCGCCGGTGCAGCGTGCCGGTCTTGTAGCCCGAGAAGTCGTGCCCGGTCCGGTAGCGCACGTGCTTGGTGACGCGGGCCAGGAACTCGTCGTTGGACATGACGGTGCTCTCGACCGAGGGCAGCGTCTCGAAGCAGTCCTGCAGCGCCGACACCATCTCGCGCGCGGGCAGCACGAGGTCGCTGACGCCGCTGTCGATCGCCGCGCGCGGCATGCCGTCGTACTTGGCGTCGCCCGGTTCCTGCACGAAGACGAAGCCGCCGCGCTCCTTGATGGCGGTGATTCCGGCCGTCCCGTCCGAGCCGGTGCCCGACAGGATGATGCCCACGGCGTTCGTGCCCTGCTGCTTCGCCAGGCTGTCGAAGAAATCGTCGATGGGCCGGCGGCGCCCGCGCGGCATCTCGAACGGCCCCGGCACCAGCTTGTCGCCCTCGACCAGCAGCGACTGCCCGGGTGCAATGAGGTACGCGTGCCCGCCCTCGATCTGCATCGGCTCGGTCACGGTCACGACGGGCGTCTTCGTGCGCTTGCTCAGCAGCTCGGCCAGCAGGCTGTCGTGGTCCGGGTCGAGGTGCTGGACGATCGCGATGGCGAAGTTGTGTTCGTCGGGCAGGGACGACAGCACCTCCTGCAGCGCTTCGAGGCCACCGGCCGAAGCGCCGATACCGATCACCGGCGGTTTCGAGGAGGGGCGTTGGTCGACTGTCGTCATCTTTCGATTTGTCCGGGACTGCTCGTGTTGGTAGTTACCTACACGCACCGAAACGCAGCGAAAAGGCGGTTTGCAGGATGAAGGATCTGGACCAGGCCATCGGCTTCCTGCAGCGCAGCTCGGTCGCGATCGCGATTTCGGACGCGGAACTTCCCGACCTGCCGCTGATCTACGCGAACCCCGCCTTCGAGAAGCTGACGGGTTATGCCGAGAGCGACGTGAACGGGCGCAACTGCCGCTTCCTGCAGGGCGATCACGTGAACGAGGAGGCGCGCGAGACGCTGCGCGACGCGCTGGCCGCCGGCCGGCCGGCGCAGGTGGTGCTGCGCAACCGAACGCGCGGCGGCTTCGATTTCGACAACCTGCTTTTCATCGAACCGCTGCGCTCGGGGCGCGGCGAGCTGCGCTATTTCGTCGGCTCGCAGTTCGACGTCTCGCGACTTTTTGATCTCGAGCGGCGGACGGTCGAACATGCCGGCGCGCTGCAGCGCGAGCTCGACCGCCTGCAGCACGTGAACCGCGCGCTGATCCACGAGAATCACGGCCAGCTCGCCCGCTCGGCCACGCAGGTCCTGCAGCAATGGATGCGCCGCGCCGAAAGCCGGATGTAACCCGCCGCGTGCCTCAGCGCGCCAGCATCCGGATGCCGCGGTCCAGCCCGTCCAGCGTCATCGGCACCATCCTGTCGTCGAAGATCTCGCGGATCATGCCGATCGACTGGGTGTAGCTCCAGTCCTTCTCGGGGACCGGGTTGATCCACAGGTGGTCGGGCCATTGGGTGCGGGCGCGTTCCAGCCAGGTCTGCCCGGCCTCTGCGTTCCAGTGCTCGTTGGCGCCGCCGGGATGGGCGATCTCGTACGGGCTCATGCTGGCGTCGCCGACGAAGATGCACTTGTAGTCCGGCCCGTAGGTGTTGAGCACCTCCCAGGTTGGCGTCTGCGCGTCCCAGCGGCGGCGGTTGTCGCGCCATACGCCTTCGTACAGGCAGTTGTGGAAATACCAGTGTTCCAGATTCCTGAACTCGGCGCGGGCGGCGCTGAACAGCTCCTCGACCACGCGGATGTGGTCGTCCATCGACCCGCCGATGTCGAAGAACAGCAGCACCTTCACGGCGTTGCGCCGCTCGGGGCGCGTCTTGACGTCGAGGTACCCGTTGTGCGCGGTCGAGCGGATCGTGCCGTCGAGATCCAGTTCCTCGGCCGCGCCGTCGCGGGCCCACCGGCGCAGACGTTTCAGCGCCACCTTGATGTTGCGCGTGCCCAGCTCGACGCTGTCATCGAGGTCGCGGAACTCGCGCTTGTCCCAGACCTTCACGGCGCGGCGGTGGCGGCTTTTATCCTGCCCGATCCGCACGCCTTCGGGGTTGTAGCCGTAGGCGCCGAAGGGCGAGGTGCCGGCCGTGCCGATCCACTTGCTGCCCCCCTGGTGGCGCGCCTGCTGCTCCTCGAGCCGCTGCTTGAGCGTCTCCATCAGCTTGTCGAACCCGCCCAGCGCCTCGATCTCGGCCTTCTCGGCATCGCTGAGGTGCTTCTCGGCCAGCTTGTGCAGCCAGTCCTCGGGCAGGTCGACCGCGTCCAGCACGTCGCCCGCACTGATCGCCTCGAGGCCCGAGAACGTCTGCGCGAAGGCGCGGTCGAAGCGGTCGATGTGACGCTCGTCCTTCACCATCGCCGTGCGCGCGAGGTAGTAGAAGGCGTCGACGTCATAGGTCGCCAGCCCCGCCGCCATCCCGTCGAGGAAGGCGAGGTATTCGCGCAAGGATACCGGCACGCCGGTCTTGCGGAGGGTCTCGAAGAAGGGAACGAACATGGGCGCAGCCTAGGCGCGCGCGGCGCCGGCGGCAATGGCGCGGCTTACAGCATGCGCTCGATGATGATGGTGACGATGAAGCCCAGCAGCCCGAAGGCGATCGCGTAGACCACCGCGTATTGCGCGATGTCCGCCCCGTTGCCCTTGCGCCGGCGCGCGGTGAGACCGCCGGCGATCGCGCCGACGACGACGCCCAACAAAATGATCATGACGCGTTCCTGCGGTTGCGGTCCTGCGGGGGCAGCGCGCCGATCTCGCGAAGCTTGGCGCGGACCGCCCAGTCCGGGCCGAAGCCGTAGCGCGCCCAGCCGAGGCTGTCCAGCCGCACCGCCCGCGCCTCGGACACGCGGCCCGTCATTTCGAGCGCTTCGGCCCGCAGCAGCAGCAGGGTCGCCAGCAGGGCGGCGTTCTCGACCTCGGCGGCGATGGCCAGGTGCGGCGTCAGCAAGGCCAACGCGGCCTCGCCGTCGCCGCGCGCCAGCTCGTGTCCGGCCAGCTGTGCCGCGGCATAGGCGCGGTGCAGCGCGGTCTCGGGCCCGCCGCCGAAATGCCGCATCGCCAGGACGAACTGCCGCTGCGCGCCCGCGGGATCGGTCCGCTGGATCAGCCGGCCGAGGGCGAAATGCGCGAATCCCCGGCGGTGATCGGTCCAGCCGGCACCAATGGCGATGCGCACTGCGTCGCGCGCGGCGCGGCGGCGGGCGACGGGGCCCGCTCCGGGCCCGAGCGCGCGCTGGATCGCGTCGATCCAGGCCCGCGGCGTGTCGGGCAGCGCGCGCGGGGCGACACCTTCGCCGCGCGGGTTCAGCCGCGCCAGGATCGCCGGCACCCGCGCCGCGGCCTCTGCGCGCGTCATGCCGTTCGACAGCCCGGCATCGTGGTAGACACGCAGGATCAGCATGTCGTAGCCGGTCAGCACGGCGTGGAAATTGTCGTCGTTGAAGACGCTGTCGGGCAGCCGGTAGAGGTCGTTGAGCGGCCCGATCGCCTGGGCCAGCTCCTCGTGCAGGCAATCGCGCGCCTCCTGCGGGCTGGCATCGGCGGGCAGGAAGATCGCCAGCCTTTCGCGTCTCTGGAGTCGCGACCAGCGCGTGCGCTCGGCCCCGCGGACGCGGAAATACTCTTCCAGAGAGCTGATGTTCGGCACCACGAAGCACGCGGCCTCGGGCAGGGCTGCGCGGATGTCGTCGCGGCGCACCGCCTGGATCGTGATCTGCGCGGCGGATCCGCGCGTCTGGCGGATGTCGATTCCGGCCTCGGCCCGCAGGCGCGCGAGCAGGCGGCTCAGGTCGGTCTGGATCGACGGCGAGGACGCGCCTGTCAGGCGCACGGTGATCGGCCCCTCGAACCGCGTCATGCGCGGCAGCGGGTTGCCCGATTCCAGCGCGAAGGACAGGTCGAGGAAATCGCGCGCGATGTCGACGTTCGATGCGGTCGAGGCGCGGGGGCGCGGGGCGGTGAAGCTTTTCATCGCCGGCAGCGCGGGGGCGACCGCGCGCGGGCCCGCGCGGCTGGCGAACTCTCCGGCCGGGGTCTGCGCGCAGGCACCCAGCGCGACGGCGGCGAGCACCGCCAGGATCCGCGCGCCGGTCATGGGTGCTGGTACTTGATGAACGGCGTGAGGCGCGCGACCTTGTCGTAGAGCGCGCGGGCGGTATGGTTGAAATCCTGCGTCATCCAGTAGACCTGCGGCGATCCGGCCTGCCCGGCCCGGTCGTAGACCGCCTCGATCAGCGCGCGGGCGACGCCGCGGCCGCGCGCCTCGGGCGCGGTGAACAGGTCCTGCAGGTAGCACACGTCCTCGACCCGCCAGCAATGGCGGTGGAAGATGTAGTGCACCAGCCCCACTGGCCGGCCGTCGATTTCGGCCACCAGCGCGTTCATCGCCGGCTCGGCGGGGTCGAGCAGGCGGGCGAAGGTCGCGTCCTTCACCGTCTCGTCCAGCACCGTCTCGTAGAAGGCGAGGTAGTCGGTCCAGAGCGCGCGCCACGCGGCGGCATCCTGCGGCGTCAGCGGGCGAACGATCGGTGCGGCGGCGGGCTGGGTCATGGGCGTGTCCTTTGGCTGAGGCTCAGCCTAGGCCATCCGCGCAATCGGCGCGACGGGCGCGTGCGCATTCCGGCGGCGGCGCGGCGCGGGGGCCACGGTTCTTTCGCTACGTCGCGCGTGCGGTGCGGCGCGCGGCTGCGCTAGGCTGTCCGCAGGAGGGCCCGCCATGCGACCGCAGGACAGATTCGACACCCACGAGGTCACGAACCAGCCCGGACCGCCGCCGCTGCGCGACGCCTGGGCCGAGGACGTGGCCTTGCGCGAGGCGGTCACGGCGGCCGGCGGACAGGCGCGGCCGCTGGCGGAGTATGGCGCCGCGCTCGCCCGGCCCGACCTGGCCGAGGCCGCCCGCGCCGCCGAGGCGAACCCGCCGCAGCACCTCGCCTTCGACCGCGCCGGGCGGCG
>NZ_JBELMH010000037.1:26138-31754 GCF_042096055.1 Citreimonas sp.
GCGCCGCCGAGGCGAACCCGCCGCAGCACCTCGCCTTCGACCGCGCCGGGCGGCGACTGGACGAGGTGCGCTTCGACCCCGGCTATCACGCGCTGATGCAGACTGGCCTGGCCGCCGGCTACGCCGCGCTGCCTTGGGACGGCAGCCCCGGCGGTCACGCCACGCATGCGGCGATGGTCTACATGGCCAGCCAGCGCGAGCCCGGCCATTGCTGCCCGATGACGATGACCTACGCCGCGATTCCCGCGCTGGCGGGCGCGACGGGGCCGGTGGCCGCGTTTCGCGACAAGGCGATGAGCCGAGTCTACGATCCCTCCGTCGCCCCGGTCGCGGGCAAAAGCGGCACCACGATCGGCATGGCGATGACCGAAAAGCAGGGCGGCTCGGACGTGCGGGCGAACGCCACGCGCGCGGAAAAGGCCGACGGCGCCTGGCGGCTGACCGGGCACAAGTGGTTCTGCTCGGCGCCGATGTCAGACGCGTTCCTGACGCTGGCGCAGACAGGGGCCGGGCTGTCGTGCTTCCTGGTGCCGCGCTGGCTCGAGCACGGGCGCAACGGCATCGTCATCGAGCGGCTGAAGGCGAAGCTGGGCAACCGCGCCAACGCCTCGGCCGAGATCACCTATCACGGCGCTGAGGCGTATCTTCTGGGCGAGGATGGGCAGGGGGTGCGCACGATCCTCGCGATGGTGCACCACACGCGGCTCGACACCGCGATGGCGCCCGCCGGGCTGATGCAGGCCGCGCTGGTCGAGGCGCATCACTGGTGCGCCGGACGGCGGACGTTCCAGAAGCGGCTGATCGACCAGCCGCTGATGCGCGCGGTTCTGGCGGACCTGGCGCTCGACCGCGAGGGCGCGCTGGCGCTGGGGATGCGCGTGGCGCAGGCCTTCGACGATCCCGACCAGGCGGCGTTCGCCCGGATCGGCGTGGCGCTGGCCAAGTTCCTGTCGAACAAGCGCTGCCCGGTCGTGGTCGCCGAGGCGATGGAGGTGCTGGGCGGCATGGGCTACGTCGACGACACGCCGCTGCCGATGCTCTACCGCGAGGCGCCGCTGAACGGCATCTGGGAGGGCTCGGGCAACGTGATCTGCCTCGACATCCTGCGCACGCTGGCCCGCGTGCCCGAGGCGGGCGAGGCGCTGCGCGCCGAACTGGCGAAGGCGCGGGGCGAGAACCGGCATTACGACGCCGCGCTGGCGGGATTCGCCGCGCGGTGGCCGGGCCTGCCGCCCGAGGCCGAGGCGCGCTGGTTCTGCGAACAGGCGGCGGCGCTGCTGACCGCGTCGGTGCTGCTGCGCCGCGCGCCGGTGGCGCTGTCGGATGCCTACGCCGCGACGCGCCTCGGCGGCGAGGGCGGCCGCATACCGGGCGCGATGGCCGCGCGTGAGGTGGACGTCTTGCTCGACCGGCTGGCGCCGGGCTGATCGAACCAGCCCGGCGCGGTCTCAGCGCCCCTGACGGCGGGCCATGAAGGCGAGGCGTTCGAACAGGTGCACATCCTGCTCGTTCTTCAGCAACGCGCCGTGCAGCTTCGGCAGCGCGCTTGCACCGTCGCGCTTGAGGTCGGCGGGGTCGAGATCCTCGGCCAGCAGCAGCTTCAGCCAGTCGAGCACCTCGGACGTGGAAGGCTTCTTCTTGAGGCCCGGCTGTTCGCGGATCTCGAAGAATTGTTCCAGTGCTGCGGACAGCAGCGCCGGCTTGATGTCGGGGTGGTGCACGGCGACGATCCGGCGCAGCGTCTCGGCGTCGGGAAAGCGAATGTAGTGGAAGAAGCAGCGGCGCAGGAAGGCGTCGGGCAGCTCTTTCTCGTTGTTCGAGGTGATGATCACGATCGGGCGATGGCGCGCGCGGATCGTCTCTCCGGTCTCGTAGACGTGGAACTCCATCCGGTCGAGTTCCTGCAGCAGGTCGTTCGGGAATTCGATGTCGGCCTTGTCGATCTCGTCGATCAGCAGCACGACCTTGCCGTCCGCCTCGAACGCCTGCCACAGCTTGCCCTTGCGGATGTAGTTCTTCACGTCGTGCACGCGTTCGTCGCCCAGCTGGCTGTCGCGCAACCGGCTGACCGCGTCGTATTCGTACAGGCCCTGCTGCGCCTTCGTGGTCGACTTGATCGACCATTCGAGCATCGGCAGCCCCAGCGCGTCGGCCACCTGGCGGGCCAGTTCGGTCTTGCCGGTGCCCGGTTCGCCCTTGACCAGCAGCGGGCGTTCCAGCGCCACCGCGGCGTTGACCGCCAGCGTCAGGTCCTCGGTGGCGATATAGGCGTCGGTGCCTTCGAAGCGCATGGGCGATCCCCTTCACGAAGCGTTACGAACCGGCCCCCTTTTCGCCACATTGCCGCGGCAAAGTGTAGTGACATCGGTCGGGGCTTCGGTTAAGTGCTGCCCGCAGGGGTGCCAGATATCTAGGGAAAATACCATGTCGGATATTGGCGTTGACGAGGGGATCAAGATGAAGCCCGAAAGTTTCCTGCCAGACGATTACCGGCCGGCCGAAGATGAACCTTTCATGAACGACAAGCAGCTGGAATACTTCCGGCGCAAGCTTCTCGCATGGAAGTCCGACCTTCTTGCCGACAGCCGCGACACGATCGAGGGATTGCAGCAGGCCACGCGCAATATTCCCGACGTCACCGACCGCGCGAGCGAAGAGACCGACCGCGCGATCGAACTGCGCACCCGCGACCGCCAGCGCAAGCTGGTCGCCAAGATCGACGCGGCCCTTCGCCGGATCGAGGACGGCGAGTACGGTTATTGCGAGGTGACCGGCGAGCCGATCAGCCTCAAGCGGCTGGACGCGCGGCCCATCGCCACCATGAGCCTCGAGGCGCAGGAACGGCACGAGCGCCGCGAGAAAGTCCATCGCGACGACTGAGCCGTGAGACCCGGTCATCGGAACATCGCGCCATGACGGCCGTATCAGATCATCTGCGCCGGGGTTTTCGCCCCGGCGTTTTCGCGTCGGCCTTCGCATGAGCGTTTCGGGCCGGGCGGTGACGGTTCTGGGCGCCGGAATCGGCGGCCTCGGCTGTGCGCTGGCGCTGGCGCGGCGCGGCGCGCGGGTGCGGGTGTTCGAGCAGTCGCGCGAGATTGCCGAGGTCGGCGCCGGCATCCAGATCAGCCCCAACGGGATGCGCGTGCTCGACGCCCTCGGCCTTGGCGACGAGGTGCGTGCCGGTGCGCCGCGGGCGCGTGCCGTCAGCCTGCGCAATCACGCCGACGGACGCGAGGTCGTCCGCCTGGACCTCGCCCGCCTCGCGCCGGGGCAGGATTATCGCTTCGTACACCGCGCCGACCTGATCGCGGCGCTGGCCACCGCCGCGCGCGAGGCGGGCGTCGAGATCCGGCTGGGCCGCCGGGTGCACGGGGTCGAGCCGGGCCGGCCCGCGCGTCTGCGCCTGGCCGGCGGCGCAACCGCCGAGGCGGACCTGGTGATCGGCGCGGACGGGGTGCATTCGGTCCTGCGGCCGGTCTTGGAAGGACCGCAGAAGGCGCGGTTCACAGGGCAGGTGGCTTGGCGCGCGGTGATCGACAATGACATCGACCATCCGCCCGAGGCCCGCGTGCACATGGGCCCCGGCCGGCACCTGGTCAGCTACCCGCTGCGCGGCGGCGCCGCGATCAACCTCGTCGCCGTCGAGGAGCGTGCCGCCTGGACCGCCGAGGGCTGGGATCACGCCGACGATCCCGATGCGCTGCGCGCGGCCTTCGCCGGGTTCGGCGGCCGCGTGCCGGCCATGCTGGGCGCGGTCGAAAGCGTCGGGCTGTGGGGCCTGCACCGGCACCCGGTCGCGGGCCGCTGGCACGGCGCGGGCGTGGCGCTTCTGGGTGACGCGGCGCATCCGACCTTGCCCTTCCTGGCGCAGGGGGCGAACATGGCGCTCGAGGATGCCTGGGTGCTAGCGGCGTGCCTCGATGCACGCGACGACACCGACGCGGCACTGGCGCGCTACCGGTCCCTGCGCCTCAAGCGGGTGACGCGCGTCATCGCCGCGGCCGAGGGGAACGCGTGGAAGTACCACCTGCGCAACCCGCTGATCCGCCGCTCGGCGCACCTGGCGATGGGGCTGCTGGGACGCGCGGCGCCGGGGCGGATGGTGCGCGGGTTCGACTGGCTTTACGCGCACGACGTGACCCGCGAGGCATGAGCCATACGTGCCGAAGGCACCGGCACGAGGACGAGGGAAAGACCACATGAGCGAGGACTTCGACAGCATCCCGGAAACCGCGCTGCGCTGGCACGAGGCCGGGCAGGGCGCGGTCCTGGCGACCGTGACGCAGACCTGGGGCTCGGCGCCGCGCCGGGTGGGCGCGCAGCTGGCGATCTCGGGTGAGGGCGCGATCGAGGGGTCGGTCTCGGGCGGTTGCGTCGAGGGCGCGGTGATCGTCGAGGCGCTCGAGGCGCTGGAGACGGGCGAGACGCGCGAGCTGGAATTCGGCGTCAGCGACGACGACGCCTTCGCCGTCGGGCTCGCCTGCGGCGGCACGATCAAGGTGCTGGTCGAACCGGTGGCCGGCGCCATGCCCGAGGGATTGCTGCGCGATCTCGTCGCCGCACGGGCGGCGCGCCGGCCTGTGGCTTACGTCGCCGACTTGGACACCGGCAATCGACGGCTGGACGAGACAGGGCACGACGCGCGCTTCCGGCTCGACCGATCAGGCTTCGAGGAGGACGCGCCGCGCACCTTCGTGGCGATTCACAACCCACCCTTGCGCCTGATCGTGGTGGGCGGCGTGCACATCGCGCAGGCGCTGCTGCCGATGGCGCGGATCGCCGGCTACGATCCGGTCATCGTCGACCCGCGCGAGGCCTTCGCCTCGGCCGAGCGGTTTCCGGACACGCGCCTGCTGCACGACTGGCCGGACGAGGCGCTGGACGCTTTGGCGCCGGATACCCGTACGGCGCTGGTTCTGCTGACGCACGACCCGAAGCTGGACGATCCGGCGCTGCATCGCGCGCTGCGGTCCGGGTGCTTCTACATCGGTGCGCTGGGGTCGACCCGGACGCATGCCAAGCGTGTGGCGCGGCTGACCGAGGCGGGGTTCGCCGAGGACGAGATCGCGCGCATTCACGCACCGGTGGGGCTCGACGTGGGCGCCGCGTCGCCGGCCGAGATCGCGGTGTCGGTGATCGCGCAGATGACCCATGTGCTGCGGAAAGGCACATGAGGTTCGGCGACATCCCGCTGGACGCAGCGCAGGGCGCGATCCTGGCGCATTCCGTGGCTTTGCCCGACGGCCGCCTGCGCAAGGGCCGGCCGCTCGACGTCGACGACATCGACCGGTTGCGTGCCGCCGGGCACGACAGCGTCACCGCCGCCGTGCTCGAAGCCGGAGACGTGGCCGAGGATGACGCCGCCGCGCGTCTGGCGCACGCGCTGGTGCTCGATCCCGACGCCGCCGGGCTGGCCCTGGGGCGCGCCGCGACTGGAAGGGTGAACCTGCACGCGACCGGCGCCGGCGTGGTCGAGATCGATGCAGCGACCATCGCCGCCGTCAACGCCGTCGATCCGATGATCACCGTCGCGACCGTGCAACCGCATGCGCGGATGGCCGCGCGCGGCATGGTCGCCACCGTCAAGATCATCTCCTACGCCGTGCCCGAGGCCGC
>NZ_JBELMH010000038.1:0-10869 GCF_042096055.1 Citreimonas sp.
ACCTACCGACGGCGGTTCTGATCGGCGCGTTTCTGGCCGCCAGCGGCGTCATCTTTTTCTCGGGCATGCGCATGACCGGCCTCGCCGACCGGCTGGCCGACCGCACCGGCCTGGGCGAGGCGCTCATCGGCGGCGTGCTGCTGGGCGCGGCCACGTCGCTGGGCGGGATCATCGTGTCGGTCACCGCGTCGCTGGACGGACGCGCGTCGCTCGCCTTCTCGAACAGCGTGGGCGGGATCGCGGCGCAGACCCTGTTCCTGGCGGTCGCCGACATGTTCTACCGCAAGATCAACCTCGAACACGCGGCGGCAGACTTGGGCAACGTGTTCCAGGGCATCGTGCTGATGGTCCTGCTGACCCTGCCCTTCCTCGCCATGTCGTCGCCCGAGTTCACGATCTGGGCGATCCACCCGATCTCGTTCGTGATCCCGCTGGTCTATGCCGGCGGGCTCTTCGCGCAACGGGCGGTTCAGGATCACCCGATGTGGGAGCCCGTCGACACCAAGGACACCAAGGAGGACGAGCCCGACGAGGAGGACGAGGAGAGCCGCTCGCAGAGCACGCTGCGCCTGTTCGTGGTCTTCGGCGCACTGATGCTGCTGATGGGCACGGCCGGCTACGTGATCGCCAAGACGGCCTCGACGCTCGCGGACCGGATGGAGATTTCGGGCTCGCTGGTCGGCGCGCTCGCTACCGCGGTGGTGACGTCGATGCCCGAGCTCGTGACCACCGTCGCCGCCGTGCGCAGGGGCGCCCTGCAGCTTGCCGTGGGCGGGATCATCGGGGGCAACACCTTCGACACGCTGTTCCTGGTGGCCTCGGACATCTCGTACCGCGAAGGCTCGCTCTACCACGCGGTCGGGGACGCGGACCTCTACTGGATCGCGACGGCGCTGGTGATGACGGGCGTGCTGATCGGCGGGCTGATCATGCGGCAGCGGCAGGGGCCGGGCAAGATCGGCTCGGAGAGTATCCTGCTGCTGGGGATCTATGCCGCGGCCGTGGCGGTGCAATTCCTGGCCGGCGGCTGATCTGGCAGCCCGACCCGCACCACGACGATTGACCCGGTGCGCCGCCGGACCTATGCGACTGCATTGCAGCAAAAGGCTGATCCCATGGCCGAAACGACGCGCGGCAAGCGCATCAACCTCGCACTTCAGGGCGGCGGGTCGCACGGCGCGCTGACCTGGGGCGTGCTCGACCGCCTGCTGGAAGACGACCGCCTGACTATTGCCGACATCAGCGGTACCAGCGCCGGCGCGATGAACGCCGTCGTCTTGGCCGACGGCTTCGAACGCGGGGGCCGCGACGGCGCACGCGCGGCCTTGCGCGAGTTCTGGAAGGCCGTCAGCGATGCCGCCCGCTTCTCCCCGATCCAGCGCAGCCCGTGGGACCGCGCCGCCGGCAACTTCAGCCTGGACCTATCGCCGGGCTACCTGTTGGCCGAAGGGATCACGCGGCTGTTCTCGCCTTACGAACTCAACCCGCTGGGGGTCGATCCGTTGCGCATGATCCTCGACGCGCAGGTCGATTTCACAAACGTGAACCGTTGCCGCGACATCGCCGTGTACGTGACCGCGACCCATGTGCGCACGGGGCGGGCCAGGATCTTCTCGCGCGGCGAGGTCACGGCGGATGCGGTCATGGCATCGGCCTGCCTGCCCCAGATCAGCCGCGCGGTCGAGATCGATGGCGAGGATTACTGGGACGGCGGCTACAGCGCCAACCCGGCGCTGCTGCCCCTGGTGACGAGCCGGGCCAGCTCCGACATCGTGATCGTGCAGATCAACCCGGTGGTGCGCCACGAAACCCCGCGCAGCGCCCGCGAGATCATCAATCGCGTCAACGAGATCAGCTTCAACACGGCGCTGATCAAGGAATTGCGCGCGATCCACCTGATGCAGCAGCTGATCGACGGGCGTGATCTCGACCTCGGACCGGCCGGGCGGACCTACCTGCACCTGATCCACACCGATGCCGAGGTGCAGGACCTGTCGGCCTCGAGCAAGCTGAACGCCGAATGGGATTATCTCAGCCTGTTGTTCGAGCGCGGCCGCGGCTGGGCCGAGGCGTGGCTTGATGTGAACTACGATGCGCTGGGAAGCCACTCGTCGCTGGATCTGGACGCGTGGTTTTCCGATCCCACCTCGGCAGTACCCAAGGCCTGATAGCGCGGCGCCTACCCGCGCGACCCGACGGCCCGCGCCAGACCGTCCACAGCGTCGGCGGCGTCATCCCCGGCCCAGGCGACGAAGTTGTCCGGCCGGACCAGCACGTAGCGCGCCGTACGGTCCCGCCTCGGCCTGGCCAACCACGTGTCGACGGCGCCCACCAACGAGGGCACGCTCACATGCTCGAACTGGTCGGCGGTCAGGCCGGCCGTCGCGAAAATCGGTGCTGGACCTTCGCGTGGCGCTGTCGGACAAGCACTGAATGCTGTGGACCTTCCTCGCCCTTCTGCTCGGCGGCATCCTCAAGGGCGCCACCGGCGCCGGCGCGCCGATCATCGCCGTGCCCGTGATGGCGATCCTCGTGAACGTGCCGTTCGCGATCGCCATCCTGTCCGTGCCGAACCTCGTCTCGAACCTCTGGCAGGGCTGGCAGCACCGGGCGGATCACCTCGATCTTCGTTTCACGGTGAAGTTCGCGCTGGCCGGTGCCTTCGGCGCCGCCCTGGGGACCTACATGCTGGCGAACCTGCCGGACGAGGCGTTGCTGGTCGGCGTCGCGATTTCGGTCTTCGCCTATATCGCATTCCGCCTGGCGCGTCCGCACTGGGTACTGCCCTTCGCTGCGGCGCAGCGGCTTGCGCTGCCGGTGGGCACGGTCGCAGGCATGCTGCAGGGCGCGGCCGGAGTATCGGCCCCGGTGTCGATCACCTTCCTGAATGCGCTGCGCACGGATCGAAGCGCCTTCGTCGCGACGATCTCGGCCTTCTTCGCGGCGATGGCGGTCGTGCAGATCCCCCTGCTCACGCTCTACGGCTTCCTGACGTGGGAGCGGTTCCTGTGGTCCTGCGTGGCAATCGTGCCGCTGGCCGCCGGGATGCCGATCGGGGCGGCGCTGGCGCGACGCATCTCGAAGGAGATCTTCGACAAGGTGATCCTGGCGCTGCTGGCCCTCGTCGCGCTGCGACTGCTGTCCGACGCGGTGCTGTGAGGCGAGGGGCGGCCGCTCAGCTCCGGGCCCACTCCGCCAGCTTGCGCAGTGCGAATTCGTAGCCACGGATGCCGAAGCCCTCGATCTTGGCGGAGGCGGCCTTCGAGACATAGGACAGGTGCCGGAACTCGTCGCGCCTGAACAACGGCGAGATGTGCACCTCGATCACCGGACGGTCGTAGATCAGCAGGCTGTCGAGGATCGCGATCGAGGTCGAGGTGAACCCGGCCGGATTGATCAGAAGGCCCGCGGTCGTGCCGCGGCCCTGCTTGATCCACTTCATGATCTCGGCCTCGCAGTCGCTTTGCCGGAAATCGACCGCGATGCCCTCGTCCTCGGCGACGCGCAGGCACAGGTCGCGTACGTCATCCAGCGTGTCGTGGCCATAGACCTCGGGCTGGCGGGTGCCCAGCATGTCCAGGTTCGGCCCGTTGATGATCAGGATATTGTCGGTCATGCGCTCATCCGTTGTAGCCGTAGAGGCGCGGCAGCCAGAGGACGATCTCGGGCACGAAGGTGATCAGCCCCAGACCGGCGATCATGATCGCGAGGAACGGCAGCAGGTGGCGGATCGTCTCGCGGATCGGGGATTTCGTGATCGAGGTGACGACGAACAGCAGCAGGCCGTAGGGCGGCGTGGCCAGACCGATCATCGTGTTGACCACCACGATCACGCCGAAATGCACCGGATCGACGCCCAGCGCGACGGCCGTGGGCAGGAAGATCGGCACGATCACCAGCAGGATCGCGTTCGCCTCGAGAAGGCAGCCCAGCAGCAGCAGGATCGCGTTGACCAGCAGCAGGAAGGTGATGCGGTTCAACTCGGTATCGGCCAGCGCGCCCTGGATGACGTTCGGCACCTGCTCGATCGTCACGACGTAGTTGAACGCCAGCGCGCCAGCGATCAGGAAGCCGACCGCGGCCGTGGACTTGGCGCTCTGGCGCACGGTCTCGTAGGCCATGCGGAGCGAAACCGACCGGTAGAACACCGTCGAGACGAGGAAGGCGTAGAGCGCGGCCAGCGCCGCGGCCTCGGTCGGTGTGGTGACGCCGCCGTAGATGCCGACCAGCAGGATCACCGGCATCAGCAGGGCCGGCACCGCGCGCAGCGTGACGCGCGGCAGGTCGCGCAGCGGCACGGCCTCTTCGACAGGATAGTCGTTGATGCGGGCCAGCCAGGCGTTCATCGCCATCAGCAGCACGCCCAGCACCAGGCCCGGCCCGACGCCGCCGAGGAACAGGAAGCCGATCGAGGTGTCGGACACCAGCGCGTAGAGCACCATCGGGATCGACGGCGGGATGATCGGGCCGATGATGGCCGACGCGGCCGTGATCGCGCCCGCATAGGCGCCCGGATAGCGGCCGTCCTTGGTCATCAGGTTGATGATGATCCGCCCCATGCCGACCGCATCCGCGATGGCCGACCCCGACATCCCCGAGAAGATCAGCGACGAGACCACGTTGACGTGGCCCAACCCGCCGCGAAACCGGCCCACGAGGGCGCGGCAGAAATCCAGCAGCCGGTCCGACAGCGAGCCGACGTTCATCAGGTCGGCGGCGAAGATGAACAGCGGGATCGCCAGCAGCACGTAGGACCCGTAGAGCCCGGTCAGCATCTGCTCGAACGCGATCGACATGTCCTGCCCCTGCAGCAGCAGGTAGAACACGGACGAGGCCAGCATCGCATGCCCGATGGGCAGGCCGATGATGGCGCTGAAGACGATGGCCGCGACGGCGGCGCCGAACTCCCAGCTCATTCCGAGAAATCCTTGCGGCCGATGTCCTCTGCGGTGGTCAGGCCGGTGTCGCGGCCCGTGGCGGCGTTCCGGAAAATCCAGACGTAGCGCAGGATCGACACGACCGAGAAGACCAGCGCGATCGAGTAGACCCAGTTGAACCCGATATCGAGATACGCGGTCTCCTGGATCTTCATGAAGGTGACGAAGTCCCACAGCGCGGGCAGCGACCAGGCGTAGATGCCCACCAGCAGCACCGAGAAGATCATGCGGAACCAGCGCCGCGTCTCGGGGCGGACGCTGCCGTAGACGATGTCGAAGCGGATCTCGTCGCCCTCCTCGGCCGAGACCGACTGTCCCCAGAGCAGGATCCACAGCCAGGCGATCACGCAGACCTCGACCGTCCAGCCCACCGGGCTGTCGATCACGTAGCGCATGAAGACCTGGATGATGAAGCACAGGAACATCGTGGCCAGCAGCAGCGCGGGCACGGCGTCGGCAAGGGCGCGCAGCCGCCTGACGAGAGGGGACGAGTGGCTCATGGTCGGGATCCGCAGGCCGGACCCGCACGACGCGCGGGCCCGGCCGTTCTGAGGGTGGACTTACTCGGCGACGGCGTTGATCCGGTCGAGCATGCCCTCGGGCCAACTCGCCGCGAAGTCGGATTCCAGGTACTTCTGCTGGGCGTATTCGCGGAAGGCCTCGCGGTCGGGCTCGTAGACCCGCAGCCCCTCGTCCTTGAAGAACTGCACCAGCTCGGCCTCGCGGTCGAGGTGGCGCTGCGTCGAGGTGTCGATCGCGGCATCGACCGCAGCCTGCAGCGTCTCCTGCTGTTCCGGCGTGAAGCCGTTCCAAAGCTCGGCGCTGATCGCCAGCACGTCGAAGCCGACCAGGTGACCGGTCATGACGATCTGGCTGGTGACCTCGTAGAACTTCATGTTGTAGTCGTTGGGCAGCGGGTTGTCCTGGCCGTCGATGGCGCCGGTCTGCAGCGCGGTGTAGACCTCGGAATAGGCCAGCGGAGTCGGATTCGCGCCGATCGCCTCGCCCAGGAACTGCCAGGCGTCGCCGCCGGGCATGCGCATGGTGATGCCGTTCAGGTCCTCTGGCGTCATCACCTCGATCTCGGGGGCGAGGTTGACCTGCCGCGTGCCGAAATAGACCGGAGCGAGGACGTGGATGCCGGCCTCTTCGGCCATGTCCACCAGCTCCTGGCCGACGTCGCTGTCGAACGTGGCCTTTAGGTGGTCGGCGTCGTCGAACAGGTAGGCCGAGGTCAGGATCGACCATTCGGGAATCTGCTCGGCGATGGTCTGCGGCGCGATCAGGCCCATCTCGAGGTTGCCGCGCTGGATGGCGGTCATCTCGGAACCTTGGGCGACCAGCGTCGCGCCGTTGAAGACCTGCATGTCGAACGTGTCCGACACGGCCTCGGCGATCTCGGCGAAGGCCTCGGCGCGGATGTCGCTTTCGGACACGACCGAGGACAGGCGCAGCGTCGGCTTGTCCTGCGCGACGGCCACGGCCGGCGCGGTCAGGGCCGTCGTCACGGCGATTGCGGCCGCGATTGCGGCCCGGCGGGTCATCTGTGTCATAGGTTTCCTCCCTTTGACGGTGTCACCGGATGCCTCCGGCGGTTGACGAAGCTCTCTTGGCAGAAAGCAAGGCGTTTCTCTGTTCGACGGGCGCGTCCGCGGCTTCCTCTCTCGCTGGTCTCCCTCAATCCGCGCCCAAGCGGCGGAACGTCTCGCGCATCCTGTCGGGGTCGGCGGGGCGACCGGTGAACAGCTCGAAGGCCCGCACGGCCTGGAACAGCGCCATGCCCTCGCCGCTGAGCGTGCGGCAGCCGCGGGCGCGCGCCTCGCGCAGCAGCGCGGTCTCGAGCGGGAAATAGACGATGTCGGCGACCCAGTGCCGCGCCCCAAGCAGATCCGGGTCGATGGGCGTGCCGGGCAGCTTGGCCATGCCGACGGGCGTCGCGTTGACGATGCCGTCGGCACGCCGCGCCGCGTCGGCAAGGTCGCTCACCGCCCCGGCGCGTGCACCCACGGATGCGGCAAGCTTGGCCGCGGCCTCCGCGCGGGTGTCGGCGATCAGAAGGCGGCCGACCTCCATGTCGGCAAGCGCATGCGCCAGCGCCGCGCCGGCCCCGCCCGCGCCGACCAGCAGGACGGTACCCATAGTCGCGTCGGGCAAGCCCCGGCGCAGGCTTTCGGAGAAGCCCCAGAAATCGGTGTTGTGGCCGTATCGGCGCCCGTCGCGGAAGACGATCGTGTTCACCGCGCCGATCCGACGCGCCGCGTCGGACAGCTGATGAAGGTGCGGGATCACCGCCTGCTTGTAGGGAAAGGTCACGTTGAGCCCGGCATAGCCGGCGGCCTCGGCGCGGTCGAGGATTTCGGGCAGCGGCCCCAAGGTCCCGGCATCGGTGTCCAGAAGGTCGTAGCGGCAACTCAGCCCTTGGGCGGCGGCCTCGGCCTCGTGCATCGCCGGCGTGCGCGATCGTGCGATTCCATTGCCGACCAGCCCCATGCGCAGCGCGGCAGACGCGGAATCCGCACTGTCATGTGCCTTCGCGACGCTCATCCTTGCAGTCTCCTCCCCTGCTCCTTTCGCGAAAATGTTCTGCACGGTACAATTAGTCAAGCGAAATGTACCGCATGGACCATTTGAAATGTTCGGCCGGTCGGGTAGAGGAACGGGATGACGATGACGGCGGACTCAGAACGGCGCAGCTGGACCCAGAATCCCGACGCGGTGAAGCGCGACATCCTGACCGTGGCGGTGTCCGAGTTCGCCGCGAACGGGCTGTCGGGCACGCGGGTGGACACAATCGCCTCGCGCACGCGCACGTCCAAGCGCATGATCTACTACTATTTCGGCGACAAGCTGGGCCTCTATACCCGCGCGCTCGAGGCGGCATACCTCAAGGTGCGCGAGGGCGAGGCCAAGCTGGACCTCGACCACCTTCCGCCCAAGGCGGCGCTGGCGCGTCTCGTCTCCTTCACCTTCGACCACCACCGGAACAACCCCGACTTCATCCGGATGGTGATGATCGAGAACATCCACAACGCCGAGCACCTCGCCGCATCGCAGGCCATCCGCGACATGAATGTCGCCGCCATCGACAAGCTGGCCCGGATCTGCCGCCGCGGCGAGGACGAGGGCGTCTTCCGCGCCGGCATGGACCCGCTCGCGCTGCACTGGCAAATCAGCGCGATAAGCTTCTTCAACGTTTCGAACCGCCCGACCTTCTCGGCGATCTTCGGCACCGACCTGTTCGAGGACGAGGCACAGGCGCACCTCCGGCAGCAGACGGTCGAGACGATCCTCGCCATGGTGGCCGCACCCCCGCCTTAGCGCCAGGGGTTCGCATGCGCGGCCACGACGTAACCGGCGGCGACCGTTATCCCTCAAGATTCGGTGCGGGACGTGCTCGCGCGCGGGACCAGCCGGTAGCCCAGATCGACGATGTCGGGGCCCGTGTCGGCCTGATCGATATGTGCGAGGAGCTTTTCCAGCGCCATCCGCCCCATCTCGCGGCGGAAGGTCCGCACGCTGGTCAAGGACGGGTGGGCCGCCGACATGACCTCTAGGTCGTTGAAGCCGCAGATCCCGAAATCGATGCCGATCCGGATGCCGCGCCGCAACGCCTCGAACTGCACGCCCAGCGCGAGGTCGTCGTTGTTGCAGAACACCGCGTCGGTGTCGGGCGCCTGTTCCAGCAGCCGGTTCAGAAGCTCGCCGCCCAGCCGGAAGGTCGACGGAGAGCCCGTCGTGACCGCGCGCCCGGCGGGCGACTGCCCGGCCTTCGACAGAGCCGACTGGAACCCTTCGAGGCGGCGCTTCGACCGGGGGTCCATCCGCGCACCGATGAAGCCCGGGGCGCGATAGCCCTGCGCGAACAGATGCTCGGTCGCCGCCTGCGCCGCGTCGTGGTGGGAAAAGCCGACCAGCATGTGCACCGGATCGTCGTCCATCTCCATGATCTGGACGACGGGGCACTGCGCCGTCTCCAGCATCCGGCGCGATTCGGGCGACTGGTCGATCCCGGCGACGACCAGCCCGGCCGGCCGCTGGCTGAGAAAGACTCGCAGCAGTTCTTCCTCGGTTTCGGGGTTGTAGCGCGTGTTGCCGAGCTGGACGTTGAACGGTGCGTCCCCGACCGCGTCGTAGAGGCCGCTGAGCACGTCCGAGAACACGCTGTTCGTCACCGACGGAATCAGGATGCCGATCACGTTGCTGCGCTGCGAGACCAGTGCCCGCGCGGCCGGGTTCGGCACGTAGCCAAGCTCGCGCGCGGTCGTGACGATGCGGGTGCGCAGCGCCTCGGACACCATCTCGGGCCGGCTGAGGGCCCGGCTGACGGTGATCGTCGACGTGCCGACACGCTCGGCCACGTCGGCCAAGGTCGTGCGGCGGGCCTGGTTCCTGCTCGTCGGAGCCCCACGATTGTTCATGTCCGAGATATCCTTGACACCTGATAACGTTGTCAATAGCGTCGCATATCAATGATAACGTTGTCATCAAAGATGATGGCGGCGGATCGGGAGGGGTAACATGCGTCACGTGCTGGTCATGGGCATCTGCGGAACGGGCAAGTCGTCCGTCGCGTCGCGGCTGGCAGACCGGACGGGACGCGTCTTCGTCGAGGCGGACCAGTATCATTCGGCCGACGCGATCGCGCGCATGGCGCGGGGCGAGGCGCTGACGGACCGCGACCGGTGGGACTGGCTCGACCGCGTGGCCGACGCCGCGCTGGCGACCGGTGCGCCGACCGTCGTCGCCTGCTCGGCCCTCAAGGAGGTGTACCGTCAGCGGCTGACGGACCGGCTGGGCGCGATGGACGTCGTGCACCTGTCGGGCGAACGCGCCATCGTGACCGAACGCATGAGCGCCCGGTCCGGCCATTACATGCCCGTCAGCCTCATCGACAGCCAGCTTGCCGATCTTCAGCCCCCCGCGGGGGCCGACACCCTCACGCTCGACATCGATCAACCGCTCGAGGCGATCGTCGCCGAGGCCGAGGCTTTCGTTAACCGGGCGCGCTTTCGGGCGTGACCCATACCAGGTCAAGGGAGGACCACATGACCAAGTTCACCATCACCGCCCTGCTCGCCATGAGCACCGCCACCGGCGTGTTCGCGCAGGACATGACCCTGCGCTTCCAGTCGTCGGACCCGGCGGGCAACCCGAACTTCCAGCTGCAGAAGCAGTGGGCCGAAAGCGTGTCCGAGAAGACCGGCGGCGAGATCGCGGTCGAGATGCTGCCCGTCGAGTCCATCGTCGCGCACAACGAGACGCAGGACGCCATCGCGGCCGGTATCCTAGACGGCCACGTGACGGACACCTCGTACTTCGCGGGCAAGGACCCGGCCTTCGGCCTGATCGCCAACCCCGTCGGCGCCTATTCCGACCCGCAGGAAATGCTGGACTTCATGGCCGAGGGCGGCGGCAAGGAGCTGATGAACGAACTGCTGAACCCCTACGGTCTGCAATTCATCGGCGCGACCACGCCGGGCCTCGAGGCGTTCGTGTCCAAGGTCCCGCTTGAAGGCGTCGACGACCTTCAGGGGCTCAAGCTGCGCGCGCCGGAAGGCCTTGTGCAGCAGGTGTTCGCGGCCGCGGGCGCATCGCCCGTGAACCTGCCGGGGTCCGAAGTGTTTACCTCGCTCGACAAGGGCGTGATCGACGCGGCCGACTACACCGTGTTCTCGACCAACCAGGCGCAGGGCATGCACGATGTCGCCCCGCATCCGGTCTACCCCGGCTTCCACTCGATGCCGCTGGTCGAGATCTCGATGAACAAGGACAAGTGGGACAGCCTGACCGACGAGCAGCGCGCCGCGCTGGAAGAATCGGTGACCGAGTTCGCCCAGATGCAGATTCAGACGCTGAAGGAGGCCGATCAGGCCGCCGTCGAGGAGGCGCGCGCCGCAGGCGACATCACCATCCACGACTGGTCGGCCGAAGA
>NZ_JBELMH010000038.1:10969-31371 GCF_042096055.1 Citreimonas sp.
TCGAGGAGGCGCGCGCCGCAGGCGACATCACCATCCACGACTGGTCGGCCGAAGAACGCGCCAAGTTCCGCCAGATCGCCCAGGGCGAGTGGCAGTCGGTCGCCGAAGGCTCGGAGAACGCGCAGAAGGTCTATGACACCCTGACGACCTACCTCGAGGAAGCCGGCTTGATGCAGGCCGAGTGATCCCGGTCCAGGGACGTCTTCCACGGGCCGGCCGCCGCGCCGGCCCGTACCTTTCCGCAAGAAGAAGCAGACCGCCATGGATCACCAGGACACCTCGGAAACCGTGCATCGATCACCACAGGGGCCGATCCCACAGGCGGGCCGCCTGGGCCGCGCCATCTCGGCCGGCGGCGTGGTCTTCGCGATCGGCATCGTCGCGGCCATGCTGATCCTGATCCAGGAGGTCGTGCTGCGCTATTTCTTCAATGCGCCCACCACATGGGCGCACGAGACCACGATCTTCCTGTCCGGCATCGCCTTCGTCTACGGCGGGCTCTACTGCGTCGCCCGCGACAGTCACATCCGGGTCGTGCTGATCTACGACGCGGTCTCGCCCAAGGTGCGGCGCCGCTTCGATGTGGTGATCTCGATCGTCTGCGCGCTGTCATCGGCGATCTTCGCCTACGCCGCCTGGCTCATGGTCGAGCGCGCCGCCTTCACCCCTGCGGGCGACTTCCGGCTCGAGACCTCGGGCAGCGCCTGGAACCCGCCCTTCCCGGGCATGACCAAGATATTCCTGCTGGCCGTTCTCACGGTCATGGCGGTGCAGTTCCTGGTCCTCACCGTCAATTACGCCCGGAGGAAGCACTGAGATGGAATTCTTCGGTGCGCTTCAGGGTCTCGGGGTCGAGACCGCCACCTACGCGATGTTCGCAGCCCTTCTGCTGCTGCTCGTCACCGGCATCCCGCTGGCCTTCGTCACGCTGCTCGTCGCGCTGATCTTCGCGCTGGGGTGGTTCGGGCCCATGGCGGTGCCGCTGATCACCAGCCGCGTCTATTCCTTCGTTACCAGCTTCGTCTTCGTCTCGGTGCCGATGTTCGTGCTGATGGCCGCGATCCTCGACCGGTCGGGCATCGCGCGCGACCTCTTCGACGCGATGAAGCTTGTCGGCGGCCGGCTGCGCGGCGGCGTCGCGATCCAGACGATCATCGTGGCCGTCATCCTGGCGGCGATGTCCGGCATCATCGGCGGCGAGATCGTGCTGCTGGGCCTGATCGCGCTGCCGCAGATGCTGCGGCTGGGCTACGACCGGCGGCTGGCCATCGGCGTGGTCTGCGCGGGCGGCGCGCTGGGGACCATGGTGCCGCCGTCGATCGTGCTCATCATCTACGGCCTGACCGCCAACGTCTCGATCGGGGATCTGTTCACCGCGTCCTTCGTGCCCGGCCTGATGCTGGCGGGGTTCTACGTGGCCTACGTGCTGATCCGCGCCTACCTGAACCCGAACATCGCGCCGATCATGGAGCCCGACGACGCCCAGACCTGGGCGGACAAGATGGCGCTTCTGAAAGGGCTGATCCTGCCGATCCTCGTGGTCATCGGCGTGCTCGGCTCGATCTACGGCGGCATCGCCAGCGTCACCGAAGCCTCGGCCGTGGGCGCGATGGGGGTGATCCTGTCGACGATCGTGCGGGGCGAATTCTCGCTGTCGCTGCTGAAGGGCGCCGCGCTGCAGACGCTTCAGACCGTGGGCATGATCGTCTGGATCGGCATCGGTGCCTCGGCCCTGGTGGGCGTCTTCAACCTGATGGGCGGGCTCGAGTTCATCCAGTCGCTCGTGGCGAACATCTCGGACAACCGGCTGATCGTGCTGCTGTTCATGATGGGCATCCTGTTCCTGCTGGGCATGTTCCTCGATTGGGTCGGGATCGCGCTACTGGCGATGCCGGTCTTCGTGCCGATCATCACCGATCTCGGCTACGACCCGGTCTGGTTCGGCGTGCTGTTCTGCATGAACATGCAGGTCAGCTTCCTGTCGCCGCCCTTCGGTCCGGCCGCCTTCTACCTCAAGTCGGTCGCGCCGCCCGAGATAAGCCTGGGCGAGATCTTCAAGTCGCTCCTGCCTTTCATCGGCCTTCAGGTTGTGGCCTTGGCCGTCCTGATCGCCTTTCCGGGCATCACCGGCCGCTAGGACGCACGGAGGGGCGTGCCGCAGGTCGCACGCCCCTCGAACCGCCTGACGCTGCGGCATTCTATACCTCCGGTTGAACCGATCCACCGCAGCGGCGAAGCTGTCCGGGAACAGGAGGAGTTCCCATGCCACGCATCGTCATCGCCGCGCTCGCGGCCGCCGCCGCGACACTCGCCATACCCGCCGACGCGCAGAACCCCATCGACCGCATCCGGCCCGACGCGCCCGAACGCGCGGCCTACGGCAGCTATCCCGTGGGCGTGGTCACGCGCGACTTCACCGATACCGGCCGCGCCGATGTCATCGCCGCGCAGGACGCGACGGGCGCCAAGCCCGTCAGCGACCGGACCCTGACCACCGAGATCTGGTATCCGGCGGCCGAGGGCACCGCCCCGGGCACGACCTACGAGACGGTGCTGCGCGACGGCGAGACGCCCGTCACCCTGTCCGGGCGAGCCGCGCGCGACGCGACCCCGGCCGAGGGCAGCTTCCCGCTGGTGCTGATCTCTCACGGCTACCCCGGCAACCGCTTTCTCATGAGCCATCTGGGCGAGAACCTCGCCTCGAAAGGTTACGTCGTGGTGTCGACCGATCACCCGGACAGCACCTACGACGACATGGGACTGTTCGCCTCGACGCTGGTCAACCGGCCGCTCGACCAGGCGTTCCTGCTCGACGCGCTGGCGGACATGGAGGGCGACATCGGGGCGATGATCGACGCCGAGGACATCGGCCTCGTCGGCTACTCGATGGGGGGCTACGGCGCGTTGATCTTCGGCGGTGCGGGCCTGTCCGAGATTGCGACGACGCGCGAGGAACCCGCCGCCTACGTCGCGCCCCGCGATCTGCTGGACCAGCACGCCGCCGGCAGCGAGAGCCACGCGGCGCTGGTCGATCCACGCCTGAAGGCCGTGATCGCGATCGGGCCCTGGGGCCGCAATCGCGACTTCTGGGACGCGTCGGGCCTGGCGGGTTTCGAAAAGCCCCTGCTGCTGGTCGCCGGCGACCAGGACGACGTCTCGGGCTACGCCGACATGCGCAGGATCTTCGAGGAAACCTCGGGCACCGACCGCTTCCTGCTCAGCTTCGAGGGCGCGAACCACAACGCGGCGGCGCCGATTCCCGCCCCGGAAAACGCCTGGGACGTGTCCGAAAGCCTCGGCTGGGCGCCCTTCGAGCACTACGCCGACGCGGTCTGGGACACGACGCGCATGAACAACGTCCTGCAGCACTTCGCCACCGCGTGGTTCGACCTGCACCTGAAGGAACAGGAGCAGTCGGCCCGCTTCTTCGATCTGGTCGAGAACGCCGAGGATGGCGTCTGGTCGATGAACGACGCCGGAGAGCCGACGGCCGAACATACCTACTGGGCCGGTTTCCCTGAGCGGACGGCCAAGAGCCTGCGGATGGAGTTCCGTCAGGCCGAGTGAACGACGGATCGGTGGCGGGTCGTCGAAGACCCGCCACCAACCGACAGATCAACCGGTCTACCGCTCCGCCGCCAGCACAGGCGAGCGTTGCTCGCCCAAACCGGCAATGCCCAGGGTCACGACTTCGCCACCGGACAGGTAGCGCGGCGGCTTCTGCCCCATGCCCACGCCCGGCGGCGTCCCGGTCGAGATGATGTCGCCGGGCTGCAGGCTCATGAACCGGCTGCAATAGGCGACGAGGTGCGGCACCTTGAAGATCAGCGTCGCGGTGGACCCGCTCTGCATCCGCTCGCCGTCCACATCCAGCCACATCGACAGCGCGTCGACGTCGGCGACCTCGTCCGGGGTCACGAGCCAGGGGCCGGTCGGCCCGAACGTGTCGCAGCCCTTGCCCTTGTCCCAGCTGCCCGCGCGGTCCAGCTGGAATTCGCGTTCCGACACGTCGTTGATCACGCAGAACCCCGCCACGTGATTCATCGCGTCGGCCTCGTCGATGTAGACGCCGGGCTCGCCGATCACGACGCCAAGCTCGACCTCCCAGTCGGTGCGGGTGCTGTCGCGCGGGATCCGGATCGGGTCGTTCGGGCCGCAGATGGCCGAGGTCCACTTGTTGAAAATGATCGGCTCGGTCGGCACGGGCATGCCGGCCTCTTCGGCGTGATCGGCGTAGTTCAGGCCGATGCACACGAACTTGCCGACGCGACCCACGCAGGGGCCAAGCCGCAGGTCGTCCTGCGGCGTGCCGTCGACCAGCGGTAGGGTGTCGGCGTCGAGGGTGCGCAGCGTCTCCATCCCCGACCGCGTCAGCGCGTCGCCCGCGACATCGTCCACGTGGCCCGACAGGTCGCGGACACGGCCGGACGCGTCGAGCAGGCCGGGTTTCTCGGCGCCCGGGGCGCCGTAACGAACGAGTTTCATGTATCCTCCAGTGTCAGGGATCGGGATGGCGTCAGGCCGCCTTGTCGCCGCCGAGGCCGGAAATGGCCTGGATCAGGCTGTCCTCGGTCACCTCGTCCGAGGTGAAGGTGCGCATGATCCGGCCCGAGTACATCGCCACGATCCGGTCCGAGACGTGCAGCACCTCGGGCATCTCGGAACTGATGACCATGACGGCATAGCCCTTGGCGGCCAGCGCGCGCAGCAGCTTGTGGATCTCGGACTTGCTGCCCACGTCGATGCCGCGCGTCGGCTCGTCCACGATCAGCACGCTGGGATGCATCGACAGCCACTTGCCGATGACGATCTTCTGCTGGTTGCCGCCCGAGAGGTTGCCGACCTTTTGCCGCCAGCCCGGCGTGCGGATGTCGAGCTGATCCCGGTACTGGTCGAAGATCGCGACCTCGGCGCCCTCGGCCACGAAGGGCCCGGCGGTCAGGTCGTCGACCTGCGGCAGGGTCATGTTGTCCCTACAGTTCATGCCCAGGATCAGCCCCTGCCCCTTGCGGTCCTCGGGCACCAGGCTGATCCCCCGCGCGATCGCGTCCGTGGGCGACGAGATGCGCACCACCTCGCCGTCGAGCAGGATCTGCCCGGCCGACGGATCGCGCAGGCCGAACAGCGTCTCGGCGATCTCGGTCCGGCCCGCACCGACCAGCCCGTAGAAGCCGACCACCTCGCCGCACCGCACCGTAAAGCTGATGTCGCGGTACATCTTCCCGCAGCTCAGCCCCCGCACCTCCAGCGCGACCTCGCCTATCTCGTGCTGGACCGCGTTGCGCGTGAGGTCGAGCTTGCGGCCGATCATCATCTGCGTAACCGATTCCTCGTCCGTGTCGCGCGTGTTGACCGTGCCCTGGTACTGCCCGTCGCGCAGCACGCTGATCCGGTCGGTGATCTTGAATATCTCCTCCATCCGGTGGCTGATGTAGATGATCCCCACGCCGTCGGCCTTGAGGTCCGCGATCACGTCGAAGAGCACGCTCTTCTCGGCATCTGTCAGCGAGGCTGTCGGTTCGTCGAAGATCACCGCCTTGGCGTCGACGGTCAGCGCGCGCGCGATCTCGACCATCTGCTGGTTGGCGATCGACAGGTCGCCCACCCGCGTACGGGCGTCGAAGCCGACGCGCAGCTTCTTCAGGATGCTGTCGGTGCGGTCGAACAACCTGTCCCAGTCGACGCGGCCGAAGCTGCGGCGCGGCAGCTCGCCGAGGTAGACGTTTTCGGCCACCGACAGCTCCTCGGCCAAACTCAGCTCTTGATGGATGAACACGATCCCCTTGGCCTTGGCCTCCAGCGGGCCGGACATGACGACCTTCTGCTTGCCCATGTAGATCGCGCCCGCGTTGGGCTGGTGGATGCCGCCCAAGACCTTCATCAGCGTGGACTTGCCCGCGCCGTTCTCGCCCATCAGGGCATGCACCTCGCCCGGCATGACCGCGAAGGACACCCCATCGAGCGCGCGCACGCCGGGGAAGGTCTTGACGATGTCTTCGAGACGCAGAACCGGATCGGTCATACCTTCAGCTCCTCCTTGCCCTTCACGTTGAGTTGCCGGTCGAGGAACAGCACCGCGATCAGGATCAGGCCGATCACGAGGTTGACCGTCGACGTGTCGGCGCCGATATGGCCCAGCCCCTTGCGCAGCAGCTGGATTGCGATGACGCCGCCGAACGTGCCGATGACCGACCCCGCGCCACCGGTGATCTTGGTCCCGCCCAGCACGACGGCGGTGATCACCCAGAGCTCGTAGAGCTGCCCGTCATTGGGGTTCACCGACCCGCTTTCCGAGTAGAACACCACCGCCGACAGCGCGGCGAGAAAGCCGATGATGGCGAAATTGATCATCATGTGCGGGCCGACGCGGATGCCCGCGTTCACCGCCGCCTCGCGGTTGTCGCCGATGGCATAGGCGTTGCGGCCATGCACCGTGAGCGTCATCACGAACCAGATCACCAGCGTCACGCCCAGCAGGAACCACGACGCGGTGGCGATGCCGAGGAATTCCGCCTCGGCGAAATCCACCAGCGTCCAGTTGAGGTTGCTGGTGGGGTTCTCGCCGTTAACCATGAACACGAGGCCCCGGTAGCCCAGCATCGCGCCCAGCGTGACGATGAAGGCATCGACGCCGGTCTTCCAAACGATCAGCCCGTTGAGCGCACCAAGCGCGGTGCCCACCGCCAGCGCCAGCAGCCAGGACACCGGGATCACCCAGTCGCCGAGGCCCGCGAAGATCGGCCAGGTCATGCTGTCCAGCAGCACGATCGCGGCGATGGCGAAGGTGGCGCCCACGCTAAGATCAATGTTGCCGTTGATCATCACGATCGTCATGCCCATCGCGATGATCCCGATCGGTGCCGACTGCTTGAGCAGCAGCAGCATGTTGCCCGCGTCCATGAAGGCGTTGTCGCTGAGCGACATGAACTGGCCCGCGACGCTGAAGAAGATCAGTTCCAGCACGATGAAGCCCCAGATGGCGCCCCGCTTCAGGGCCTCGGACAGGTTTCCCGCTTGCATTGTTGCCTCCCTCACGCGATCGGCGACCAGAGCTTGCTTCGCTTGGCAGCGATATCCAGCCAGACCGCAAGGATGATGATGATCCAGGTCACGACGAACTGGACGTAGAACTGCAGGCCCAGCAGAAGCAGCCCGTTCTGGATGAAGCCCAAGATCAGCACGCCGATCACCGTCTTGAAGATCGTGCCCGACCCGCCCATGAGCGACGCGCCGCCCAGGATAACGGCTGCCAGCACCTCGAGCTCGAGCCCTTGGCCCACGGTGTTCTGCGAGCCCATGCTGCGGCTGGCCTGGATCAGCCCGGCCGTGGCCACGCAGGCGGCCGAGATCAGGTAGCAGGTGAAGACCGTGCGTGCCCGCCGGATGCCCGAGAAGGTCGCCGCCGTGCCGTTGCCGCCGACCGCGTAGACCTTGCGCCCGAAGGGCGTGCGCGACAGCACCAGCCCCAGCAATGCGGCCAGCGCGGCGAAGATCAGGATCGGCACCGGGATGCCCAGCGCGCTGCCCTGCCCGAAGACGCCGAGCCACGTGCCGGCCTTGTCGGCGATGTCCATGTTCTGCCCGCCCGACCAGGTCAGCGTCAGGCCGTGGATCGCCGACAGCATCCCCAGCGTCACGATCAGCGAATTGAGCTTCAGGTACCCCACGAGGAACCCGATCAACGCGCCCAGCGCCAGGGTCATGGCGAACATCGCCGGAATGGCCAGGAACGGCCCGATCTGGTCGTGCAGGTCCAGCACGACGATGGTCGAGAACGACATCATCGAGCCGACCGACAGGTCGAGGTTGCCGCTGATGACGACGAAGGTGACCCCCAGCGCCATCACGCCCAGGATCGCCGAGGACCGCACGACGCTGAAGAGGTTGTCGACGGTCAGGAATTTCGGATTGGCGATGGTGAAGGCGACCATGAACAGCACGAAGGCGATCAGGATGCCCTGTTTCGCCAGGACGCTGCCGACCTGCTGCCTGTTCAATGCGGCCATGAATCCTCCCCCCGGATTGCCGGCGTTGCGTGAAGTCTCCGACATGCGTCTCCCCCCGTTCGGTCCGACGAGACCGTCAGACCAGTGTCATGCCCCCGTCGATCATCACGATCTGACCGGTCATGTAGTCGCTGTCCCGCGACGCCAGGAAGGTCGTCGTACCGGTGATGTCCGAAGGCTGCGCCACGCTGCCCCTCAGGATCTCGGCCGAGAATGCCTCCATCGCCTGGCCCGGCCGTTCGGCCGCGCCGATCTGCATCAGGTCGTTGTCGACCTGTTCCCACATCTCGGTGGCGACCACGCCGGGCGCGAAGCCCGTCACGGTGATGTTGTGCTTGGCCAGATCGCGCGCCCCCGACTGCGTCAGCGAAACGACCGCCCATTTCGACGCGCAATACGGCGCCACGTTGTCGAAGCCCTGCCGGCTGGCGACCGACGCGGTGTTGACGATCTTGCCGCCGCGCCCCTGCGCGATCATCTGGCGCGCGGCCTCCTGCATGCCGATCAGGCAGCCGAGGCCGTTCACCCCCATGATGAAATTCCAGTTGCCCTCGGTCACGTCGAGGAAGTTCATCGGCTTGTTCACGCCGGCGTTGTTGAACACCACGTCCAGCGGCCCCAGCGTGTCCACCGTGTGCGCGATCATCGCCTTGACTTGCGCCCGGTCCGTCACGTCGACCGCGGCCGACGTCACGTTGCCGCCCTGGCCGTTCAGCCGCGCGCGGTTGGCCGCGGCGACCTGGGCGACCTTGTCGCCGTTGATATCGGCGAAGCAGACGCGTGCGCCCTCGTCCAGCAGCGCCTCTCCGATGGCGCGCCCGATCCCTTGCGCGGCGCCCGTCACGATGCAGACCCGTCCCGCAACACGTCCCATGACGCGCCTCCCCACTCGCATGTTCGATCTCGGTCCCTGGGCGGGCGGGGCACACAGGTCGCGCGCCCCGCCCGGGAGGAACCCGTCAGAAGACGGGTTTGGTGAATTCGCCCATGTTGTCCTGGGTGATCTTCGGCGTGTCGAAGTAGTTCAGGAAGGGTACGTCCTGGCCGTTGAGCACGTCGATCGCGGTCTGTAGCGCGGCCTCGGCGTCGTCGACGGGCGACTGGTAGATCGAGCCCCAGTAATCGCCGGCCTCCATCGCCTCGTAGCCCACGGCGAAGTTGGTGGCGCCGACGAAGGTGATGCCCTCGCGCCCCGCGGCCTTGGCGGCGTTCAGTGCGCCCACGCCCATGTTGTCGTCGCCGGCATAGACGCCGTCGATGTCGTCGTACTTGACCAGAAACGCCTCCATCACCTGCTGCGACTTCTCGCGGTTCCAGTCGCCCGGCTGGCTTTCGACCAGCGTGACGTTCGGGCAGACCTCGGGCAGGCGGTTCTGGAAGCCTTCCGAGCGTTCGATCGCGGTGGTGTAGCCGGGCTGGCCGGTGATCTCGACCACCCGCGCCTCGTCGGCGATGCCCTGCGCGGTGAAGCGGTCGCACATGATCTCGGCCGCTCGGGCGCCCTGCGTGACGTTGTCGGGCCCCGAGAAGCTGGCCGCGAAGTCGAAGCCCGCCTCGGCGATGTTCGAATTGGTCACGATGACCGGAATGCCGGCCTGGTGCGCCTTGCGCACGGCGGGAATGACCGCCTCGCCATTCGTGGGCCAGATGATGATGGCGTCGACCTCCTGCTGGATCAGGTCCTCCATCTGGGCGATCTGGCGCGCGACGTCGCCGCCGGCATCCAGGACAACGGCCTCGACCGCGTCGTTGCCCTCGGCCGCGTCGATGAAGGCGCGCTCGTAGGTCGTCTGGTAGCTGTCCACGCCGACGTTGTTCTGCGTGATGCCGATCTTCATCGTCTCGCTGTGGCTGCCGGCGGATGCGGCTCCGGCGACCAGTGCGGTCGATGCGGCAAGTGCGATGCTGAGTTTCATGTGGGTCCTCCCCCTTGGCGTTCTTGGTGTTCCTGTCCGTCCCCCGGCGTCTCCTCCCAGGGCGCCGGATCATCCCGCGATCGGCAGGACGATGTGTCGATACCTTGCCTGCCTTAGCGTCACCGCAACCCAGCAAATGTATTCATATTGGACAATTATCTATCCGATCCGGACATTATCGCCATAGGCTGGATCAGCCAATCTGAACAGACTTTGGGGCACGACGCATGAAACGCGTATCTTCAACCGCGGGGCACGGCGACGCCACGCGGACGAAAATCCGAAATGAACAATTCCACGGGTCAGCAATGAACGCCATGCAGGGACAGCACACGCCGCGCACGGTCTCGCCAGGGGCGAAGACCCAGATGCTCGACGTGTTGTCCTTTCTGGATGAATTCGGCGACGAGCTCGAGGCCGCGTTCGACCTGTTCGCGCCGAACCCGCACCTGCGCATGGCGCTGCACCTGCTGCAAAGCCATTTCGAGGGCCGCACCATCACGCCGACGGCGCTGATCGACGCCAGCCGCGTCCCCTACGCCACCGCGAACCGGCGCCTGAAGGAGATGCTGGGCGCGGGCCTCATCGAACAGCGCCCCCGGACCCGCACCGGCAAGAGCTTTTCCCTGCACCCCAGCGAGAAGCTGCTGTCGCAATGGGTGCAACTGTCGGGCCGCGTGCGCCGGATCGCCGAAGAACGCTTTGGCGGACGCGACACCGACACCGAGGCCCGCGACTACTATTTCGGCGGCAGCTACGCCGATGCCAAGCCGATCCCGCCGCTGAACGTTTTGCCGGAGCCGCTCAAGGTCTCGGGCGGGATCCGGGTTCTGGTGCACGGCGATCCGACCTTCATGGTCATGAAGAACCTCAAGCGCCAGTTCGAGCAGGCTATCGGCACGCCCATCAACCAGCGCGCCTTCTCGATCGACCGCCTGCGCGGCGAGGGGCTGCGCAACGCCGAGCGTGCGACCAGCCGCTACGACATTGTCGCTGTCGACCTGCCCTGGATCGGCGACTTCGCCGAACGCGGCGTGCTCATGCCGCTGGACGAGGCGATGGACATCGCGCGCCTCGACCCGGCCGATTTCCACACCGCCGGCTGGAAGGCGGCGCACTGGGGCGGCCGCGCCTACGGCGTGCCGGCGCAGACAACGCCCGAGTTGCTGTTCTACCGCCGCGACCTGTTCGCGCGCGCGGGGCTCGAGCCGCCCACGACGACCGCCGCGATGCTCGACGCCGCGCGCCGCCTGAACGACCCGCGCCGCGGGATGCACGGCATCGCCTGGAACGCGGCACGGGGCACAGCCCTTGGCCACACGGTGCTGATGACCATGGCCGATTTCGGCCAGCCCGTGCTGGACCTGCCCCGCATCGCCGGCGGCTTCGACACCGACGCGCTGGCCAGGGGCGGCTACCGCGCGACCATCGACACCGAGACCGGGCTTCAGGCGGCGGAATTCCTGCTGGAACTCATGCAGTATTCGCCGCCCGACATCCTGTCGATGTCCTGGTATGAACGCGTCCGCCCCTACGCCGCCGGCAAGGTCGCGATGGCCTACGGCTACACGCTGCTCGCCCCCTACTTCGAGCGCGACGAAAGCTCGCCAGCCTACGGGCAGACCGGCTACCTGCCGCACCCGGCGGGTCCCGGCGCCAGCCAGATCGCGCCGGTGGGCGGCTACGTCATGGGCATTCCCGCCAACCTCGCGCCTGAGCGCGTTCCCGCGGCGGTCGAGGCGCTATGCGTCTTCACCTCGGCCGAGGCGCAGAAGCTCTACGTGCTCAACGGCAGCCGCACGAACCCGCGCTACTCGGTCGCCGCCGATGCCGAGGTACGCCGCACCTCGCCGATCTTCGACGCGGTCGACGCCATGTCCTGGCGCGACGAGATGCAGTTCTGGCCGCGCCCCCCGGTGCCCGAGATCTGCGACATCATCCAGATCTGCGGCGAGGAATTCCACGACATGCTGCGCGGGATCACCCCCGCGCGCGACGCCCTGCGCCAGGCCCAGCGACGGGCCGACGCGCTGATACGACCACGGGACACGTGACAGCAGGAGGAGACGACATGGACCCCGACCGCCTGAAGGGCAAGAACATCCTGATCACCGGCGCCGCGCGCGGCATGGGTGCGGCCAACGCCGAAAGCTTCGCGGCACAGGGGGCCAATGTCTGCCTCGGCGATCTCGACGAGGCCGAGGCGCAGAAGATGGCCGACCGCATCAACGAGGCCGGCAACGGCCGCGCGATCGCGGTTAGGATGGACGTGACCAAACGCGCCGACAACGCCGCCGCCGTCGCCGCCACGGTCGAGGCCTTCGGGTCGATCAATGTCGGCGTGTTCAACGCCGGTCTGAACAAGCCCCGGTTCTTCATGGATATCGATGAAGATAACTGGGACATGATCATGACCGTCAACACCAAGGCGATGTGGCTGGGCATGCAGGAGACCGCCCGCCAGATGATCGCGCAGGGCCCGATGGAGGATCACCCCTACAAGCTGATTAACGTGGGCAGCATCGCCTCGCGCAAGCCTCTGATCGACGTCACCGTCTACTGCACCTCGAAATACGGCTGCCTCGCGCTGACGCATTGCGGCGCGCTGGGGCTGGCCGAGCACAAGATCACCGTCAACGGCTACGCGCCCGGCGTGGTGGTGACGCCGCTCTGGGAACAGCTCGACAAGGACCTCGTGGACATCGGCTTCAAGCAGAAGGAGGGCCAGGCCTACGAGGACATCGTACGCGACGCGCTGCAGATCAAGCGCGTCTCCTACCCCGAGGATATCACCGGCACCGCCTCGTTCCTGGCGAGCGACGACAGCGACTACATGACCGGCCAGATGATCCACGTCGACGGTGGCTGGTGCATCCAGTAACCGCCTGATTTCCCGAACAGAAAAACCGTCATAACGGGCGCGCGCCGCGCACCCGGAGGAGGAAGCCATGTCCCGTGCCCTGATGCCCAACCTGCTGACGCCGCAGGATCTCGAACCCAACTGGCGGTGGGAGGCCAAGCTGCCCTCGCCCGGCCACATGTCGGTGGACTTCGAACGCCGGATCGACCACGACCGCCTGCGCCGTTACCGGCTGGCCCGAACGCGGCAATCACTGCAGGCCTCGAACGCCGGCTCGCTACTGCTCTTCGACGTGAACAACATCCGCTATGTCAGCGCCACGAAGATCGGCGAATGGGAGCGGGACAAGATGTGCCGCTTCTGCCTGCTGACCGGCGACGATTCCCCCTATGTCTGGGATTTCGGCAGCGCCGCGGTGCACCACCAAAAATACTCCGACTGGCTCGAGCCCGACCACTGCCTCGCCGGCGTGGTCGGCATGCGCGGCACCATCCCGCCCGAGTTCGGCCTGATGCGCAAATACGCCAAGATGATCGCCCAGCTGATCAAGGACGCCGGCATGGCCGACATGCCCGTGGGCGTCGACTATGCCGAAACCGCGATGTTCCACGCGCTGCAAGAGGAAGGCATCAAGGTCGTCGACGGCCAGCAGATCATGCTCGCCGCGCGCGAGATCAAGAACTGGGACGAGATCCAGCTGCTGACGCAGGCAGCCGCGATGGTCGATGGCGTCTACCACATGATCTACGAAGAGCTGAAACCCGGCGTGCGCGAGAACGACATTGTCGCGCTGTCGAACAAGCTGCTCTACGAGATGGGCAGCGACGACGTCGAGGCGATCAACGCCATCTCGGGCGAGCGATGCAACCCGCACCCGCACAACTTCACCGACCGGCTGATCCGGCCCGGCGACCAGTGCTTCTTCGACATCCTGCAAAGCTATCAGGGCTACCGGACGTGCTACTACCGCACGTTCAACGTCGGCCGCGCGACTCCGTCGCAGAACGACGCCTACGTGAAGGCGCGCGAATGGATCGACGCGTCGATCGCGATGATCAAGCCGGGTGTCTCCACCGACAAGGTGGCCGAGGTCTGGCCGACGGCCGAGAGCCTCGGATTCCCCAACGAGGACGCCGCCTTCGGCCTGCAATTCGGCCACGGGCTGGGGCTGGCCCTGCACGAGCGGCCGATCATCAGCCGCGCAGTCAGCATGGACCACCCGATGGAGATCAAGACCGGCATGGTTTTCGCGCTCGAAACCTACTGCCCCGCGACCGACGGCTATTCCGCCGCCCGGATCGAGGAAGAGGTCGTCGTTACGGAAACCGGCTGCGAGGTCATCAGCCTCTTCCCGGCCGAGGACCTGCCCATCGCGAACCGGTACTGAGTGCCATGTCCAATACGCTCAACCCTTTCGACCTGACCGGCCGCAAGGCCCTGGTCACCGGCGGCGCGACCGGCATCGGCGAGGGCATCGCCCTCGGCCTTGCCGCCGCCGGGGCCGACGTGGCGCTGACCTATCGTAGCCACGCCCCCGACGACACCATCGCCCGGATCGAGGGCATGGGCCGCAAGGCCGCCGCCGTGCGCGCCGACTTCACGGGCATGGACGAGGCCGCCGCGCAGGAGGTGGTTGGCTTTGCCGCCGACGCGCTCGGCGGGCTCGACATCCTGGTGAACAACGCGGGCATCATCCACCGCGCCGAGGCGACCGATTTCGCCTTCGAAGACTGGCGGCGCGTGCTGTCGGTGAACCTCGACTCCGTCTGGCTGCTGTCACAGGCGGCCGGGCGGCGCATGGTGGCGCAGGGGTCCGGCAAGATCGTGATCGTGGCCTCGGTCCTCAGTTCGCAGGGCGGGCTCTTCGTGCCGGCCTACGCGTCCAGCAAGCACGCCGTGCTGGGGCTGACCAAGGCGCTGTCCAACGAATGGGCGCCGAAGGGCGTGAACGTGAACGCGATCGCGCCGGGCTACACCGCCACCGACAACACCGAGGCGCTGCGCAAGGATCCCGACCGGTCGCAGGCGTTGCTCGACCGCATCCCAGCGGGCCGCTTCGCCGAGGCGTCGGAAATGGCCGGGGCGGCGGTGTTCCTGGCCTCGGACGCGGCCAGCTACTGCCACGGCAGCGTCGTGACCATGGATGGCGGATGGCTCGCCCGCTGATGGAGGACAGCATGGATAAGACATTGCACGGAAAGACCGCCCTCGTCACCGCCGCGGGCGCCGGGATCGGCCGCGCCTCGGCCATGGCGCTGGCGGCGCGCGGCGCGCAGGTGATCGCCACCGACATCGACGGCGACGCCGTCGCGGACGTCGCCCAGGGCTCGGACCGCATCACCGCGCAGCGGCTCGACGTGCTCGACGCCGAGGCGGTGCGCGCGCTCGTCGCCGAAAAGGGGCCGTTCCAGATCCTGGTGAACTGTGCGGGCTGGGTGCATGACGGCACCATCCTCGACTGCACCGACGAGGTCTGGGACCGCTCCTTCGCGCTCAACGCCAAGGCGACGTTCCGGCTGACCCAGGCGGTGCTGCCGGGCATGCTGGACCACGGCGCGGGGTCGATCATCACCATCGCCTCGGTGGTCTCGAGCCTGAAGGGCGCGCCGCGCCGCTTCGCCTATGGCGCGTCCAAGGCCGCGATCATCGGGATGACCAAGTCCATCGCCGCCGATTTCGTCAAGGACGGCATCCGGTGCAACGCGATCTGCCCGGGCACGGTGCAAAGCCCGTCGCTCGAGGACCGGCTGCGCGCGACCGGCGATTTCGACAAGGCGCTGGCCGCGTTCAAGGATCGCCAGCCGATGGGCCGGCTGGGCCAGCCCGAGGAGATCGCCGAGATGGTGTGCTACCTCGCATCCGACCTCGCGGCCTTCACCACCGGGCAGGCCTTCGCCATCGACGGCGGCTGGTCGACCTGATGGGCCTCGACCGTGCCGCCTCGATCGACGACCTGCGCGCGCTGGCGCGGCGGCGGATCCCGCGCTTCGCCTTCGACCTCGTAGACGGCGGCGCGGAATCCGAACGCAACATGCGCCGCAACGTCGAGGCGTTCAAGGACATCCAGCTGACGCCGCGCTACATGGTCGACGTGGGCCAGATCGACACCGGCGTCACGCTCTTCGGCAAGGCTTACGCCGCGCCCTTCGGCATGGCGCCGATCGGCATGCTGAACGCCTTCTGGCCCGGTGCCGATTTGACGCTCGCCCGGATGTGCGCGGCCGAGAACATCCCCTACACCGCCAGCTCGGCCGCCTCGACCACGCTGGAACGGCTGGCCGAGGCGGCCGGGGGCAATGGCTGGTTCCAGCTCTACGTCGCGGGCGACGCGTCGGTGACCGAGGGGCTGGTCGCGCGCGCCGAGGCGGCGGGCTACGACGTGATGATGATCACCGCCGACGTGCCCGCCGCCGGCAAGCGCGACCGCGACATCCGCAACCGGCTGGCCGTGCCGTTCCGCTTCACGCCCGAGGTGCTGGCCCAGTGCGCGCTGCACCCGCGATGGGCGCTGACCAGCCTGCGCCACGGCACGCCCAACGTGGCGAACTACGCCGACCTGCTAAAATCCGCAACCTCCTATGCCGAGGTCCAGAAGACGCTGATCACCCCGCGCTTCACATGGGAGGACCTCAAGCGGCTGCGCGAGCGCTGGAAGGGCCGGCTGCTGGTCAAGGGCATCCTGCACCCGCAGGACGCCGCCGACTGCGCCGACCTGGGCTGCGACGGGATCGTGGTATCGAACCACGGCGGCCGGCAGGTGGCGTTCGGCCCGCCCACGATCGAGACGCTCCCGGCCATCGCCCACGCCGTCGGCGGACGCATGCCCGTCCTGCTCGACAGCGGCATCCGGCGCGGCGCCGACCTGCTGCGCGCCAAGGCGCTGGGGGCGGATTTCGCGCTGGCCGGTCGCGCGCTGGCCTTCGGGGTTGGCGCGGGCGGTGCGGCCGGCGCGCAGCGCGCGATGGAGATCCTGAAGCTCGAGCTTGAACGCGCCTTGGGCCAGCTCGGCGTCGCGTCGTTCGGCGCCGTCGATGGCTCGGTCCTGAGTCCTGCTCCGCTCAGGCACGACGCGCGATAAGAGGCATTGGCCGAGATCTCCGAAACGAGCACGGAGCAACCTTGCTTTTTATCGATATGGCCTTAGGAATGCGATGCCCTACGCCGCACACTTCCAAGTCTCCGGGGTCACGTAGACGACGCTGTCGTCGACGCCGACCATCACTTCGCCGTCCTGGATGTTGACCTGAAGCTTCATCGCCCGCCGCGCCAGTCCGGCCAGCGCGGTGGCGTCGGCCTCGGAGAAACAGACGACCGCCAGGTTGTCGAAACGGGTCGTGGCGTTCCTGACCTTGTCCCACCAGACCTCGGCGACCCGCCCGCCATAAGGGTAGACGATCACCTTCGCGGCCTTGCTGCAGGACTGGCGCAGGACCTTTTCGCTCGGCAGCCCGAGCGCCACCCAGAGGTCGATCTCGCCGCCGAGGCTCTTCTGCCACAGGTCGGGCTCGTCGTCCGTCGACAGGCCCTTGGTCAATTCCAGCCGCTCGTGGGCGTTCAGGGCGAACGCCAGGATGCGCACCATCAGCCGCTCTTCGGTTTCCGAAGGATGCTTCGCGACGGTCAGCTTGTGGGTCTCGTAGTAGTGCCGGTCCATGTCCGAGACCGACAGCTCGACTTTGTAGATGGTGGCATTCTGCGCCATGGCCGTGCCTTTCAGGGATCGCGGTCCCTACCCCGCCCGGGGGTCCTTGGAAAGGCGATATCGCGCAACGCTCACAAGGCCGACACGATGCGGACCAAGGGTCGCACCGCCCGGACGGTGGTTCGTGGGGTCAGGAACAAGCCCACTGGCCAAAAAAAACTTCGTCACTTCAACTCGGATATCAGGCGCGGCTCCTTGCCGTCGATGTCCCCGTCGAGGACGCGGTCGACGATCCGATCACCCCAGGTGTCGTACACGAAGTGAAGGTGCTCGGGCCGCCAATCGCTCGAGAGCCACAGCTTGCCCGACGATTTCTGCCGGCGCCCGGCCGGCAAGGCCTCTCTCTGCAGGGCGTTCGGCAGCACCTGCATCAACTCTTGAGCGTAGGATTTGACCGTGCGGGCCGCCAGCATGTGAACGCCGTCACCGCGATTCAGGATCGCGCCGCTTTGATGTATGATCTCTCCACCATCCAGGAAGTCGGTCGTCTGGTGAAGCGTCATGCCGGTCATCTGGGGCTCGAGCATGTAGCTGGGCCAGAAGTGCGTGATCACCCCGCGATAGTCGGGCGAAAGACCGCCATGCGTGTTCCAGAACGCGGCCGGCACGGCGGCCCGCAGGTCTGAAGACAGCTTGTGACATCCGTAAGACATGACGACCTTCGGGTTGGTCTCTCTCAGAAGCGCGACGACCTCCGGCCCGTTCAGGTCGGCCATCGACGTGTCGTGGATTCGGATGCCGGACACATCCGGAGACCCGAAAACAGCGTCTTCCGCCTCTTCGCGGCGGGAGAAATGAAGATCGAACAGACGTTTCGTTTCCGAGCGCAGCCCGGCCGGGGCCTCCGGCACGAAAGACTCGCGCCTTTCGCGCACCCACGCCGTCAGCAAGCCCGTTTCGGCGAGGCACCGGACAAAGTACGCATGGCGCGGATGATCGCCCGTAATCGCGACGATGGTCATTGGCTCACGTCCTCCAAGATGCCTTCTGATTCCAGGTGCCTGGCGATGGGCTCAAGATGTCTTACGCTGCATCCGATATGGCCGGCGATCTGCAACAGCGTCCGTGTCCCGTCGGCCAGCGACAGCAGGCATAGCAGGCGTTCCAGCGCCTTTCGACCGTCCTGCTCGGAATCCGTCGAGAACTGGCTGGTCATCGGCCCGTTCAGGGTGGGGTAGAGCCCGCGTCGCCCAAGCTGCGGCTCGCCGTGCGGAATCGTGTTGCGGTAACGCGTTTCGAATACCTCGTGCGACAGCAGGGCCGACATGACGCGGTCCGCGGAGGCCTCGACGGCCCGGATCGTCATGAAGTCGAGGTTGTCGAGACTGGTGTGGTATTCCTCGTATTCGCCGTAGGTCGTTCGCGCCGCCTGGGCCATCGGAAGATTGAAACCCGGAGAGCAGAACTGACGCTCGTCGGAACCGCCCGCCGGCGTGAAGTCCCGCACGGCGAAGATGTCAGGCTCAGCCGACGCAAGATGGCGCGCCAGACGATCGACCGGCGCCGGATCGCCCGTCCAGTCCCGGCGGCTGGTCTTGAAGGAGACGGTCTGCGACGGCCCGCCTAGGCAGGTCAGCACCAACCCGCCGCGCATCCGTTCCACCAAATCCTGCCCGTGCCGCGCGAGGTAGCAGATCGAGCCGATGGTTTCCGGTATCAGCAGGAAGCGATAGGTGAACTTGCGCGTGTCCAGCGCGGCCAGCTTCTCCCACACGCGCAGCAATGCCAGCGGACCGGAAAGCTCGTTGTTCGCCATGCTTGGATGGCAAAGGTACGACGTGATCAGAAAGACGTCGTCGGTTTCACCGGGCAGTTCGGCAACGCCGTAGTTCAGCACGCCGTCGTCCTTCCGCGTCTCGATCTCGACACGGTATCGCCCGGGCTTCAGCGCGTCGCGCTGCCGCTGCGAAAGACACAATCCCCAACGCGGCACGTAGTAGCTGGTCACGTAGGGGATCGCATCCGGCTGCGTCGGATCCGAAAACAGGTGCGCCTGCAGCGCGTCGAGGTCCATCTCGCCGCTGAACGGCTCCGAGAAATTCACCACGTGAAGATTGCTGTCCCGCGTATCCAGCACAACCTCGCCATCCGGCCCGAAAAGCCGCGCGCGCTCCAAGGACCACTCGGCAGGAACGGTCCAGTCGAGCACGCGGGTTCCAGTCGGCACTCCGTGGATCTCGAGGTCCATGTGCTCGGAGAAAATCTGCAGGCTGTCGCGGATGCCCGGGCCGGTGATCGAGCGACAGATAGGGAACAATCGGTCGAACAGCTGACGCAAATCTGTCAATTCGGCCGATACCATACGAATTTCTCCGTCACTCACGCTGTTGCCCGGTCATGGCACCTTCCGAAACAAGCTTCAAGCAAGCACCCTGAGCAAGCCGGCCCAAGATACCCTTCAACTATTTGACAAGTTACATTTTTCCTTCGCGCCTTGGATTGTGGGCAACCGATCGGCGACGTTTCTGCTTCCGTAAAGCGCTTGGTGACACCGGCCCGGACGGCAGAACACCCAGCAATACACTCACGTGGAACTGCCCTCCGGTGCCCGGAGTAGCACCGCGGTTCCTATCATTGACGCGAAGGCCCGCCTGCTTTGACTTCTCCACCGCGCCGTTACCTTCAGACGCAGAAACGGCAAGGCGACGACATGCAACGACGGGTCCAAAGCGAAAGCGAACTGCGCGCGCTCATCGAAAGCACCGAGATGGACGGAGACGCTTCGGCCCAGCGCAGCGGGTTCGTCCGGCTCGCCGGCCCGCAGCCGCCACTAAGCGAGATCGACCGCGGCGGCGTCGCATGCGGCGCGATCGGCGAAGGGCCCGAGATCATCTGGTTTCACGGTGGCGGATATGTCTTCGGATCGCCGGAGACGCATGCCGTGCTCGCGCGGATGCTGGCCGCTCACGGCTTCCGGG
>NZ_JBELMH010000039.1:0-16291 GCF_042096055.1 Citreimonas sp.
GCAAGTTCTACGCGCTGCCGCAGGCGCCGCAGCAGTTCAAGCAGCTGATCATGGTGTCGGGCTTCGACAAGTACTTCCAGATCGCGCCGTGCTTCCGCGACGAGGATCCGCGCGCCGACCGCTCGCCCACCGACTTCTACCAGCTCGACCTCGAGATGTCGTTCGTCGAGCAGCAGGACGTGTTCGACACCGTCTCGCCGGTGATCGCGGGCGTGTTCGAGGAGTTCGGCGGCGGCAAGGTCGTGGACGCGCCCGAGACCTGGCCGCAGATCCCCTATGCCGAGGCGCTGGAAAAGTACGGCACCGACAAGCCGGACCTGCGCAACCCGATCGAGATGCAGGTGGTGAGCGAGCATTTCCGCGGCTCGGGCTTCGCGATCTTCGCCAAGCTGCTCGAGCAGGACGGCACGCAGATCCGCGCCATCCCCGCGCCGGGCGGTGGCAGCCGCAAGTTCTGCGACCGGATGAACGCCTTCGCCCAGAAAGAGGGCCTGCCGGGGATGGGCTACATTTTCTGGCGCGATCAGGGTGAAGGGATCGAGGCCGCCGGCCCGCTGGCCAAGAACATCGGCCCCGAGCGCACAGAGGCGATCCGCCAGCAGCTGGGCCTGGGCGTCGGCGACGCCGCGTTCTTCCTGGGCGGCAAGCCGGCGAGCTTCGAGCGCGTGGCGGCGCGGGCCCGCGACACGATCGGCGCCGAGCTGGGCCACGTGGACGAGAACCGTTTCGCCTTTGCCTGGATCGTCGATTTCCCGATGTACGAGGCGGACGAGGAATCGGGCGCCATCGACTTCAGCCACAACCCGTTCTCGATGCCGCAGGGCGGGATGGACGCGCTGTCGGGCGATCCGCTGGGCGTGAAGGGCTTCCAGTACGACCTGGCGTGCAACGGCTACGAGCTGGTCAGCGGCGCGATCCGGAACCACCGCCCCGAGATCATGTTCAAGGCCTTCGAACTGGCCGGCTACGGCGAGGACGAGGTGCGCAAGCGCTTCGGCGGGATGGTCAACGCGTTCCGCTTCGGCGCGCCGCCGCACGGCGGGTGCGCGGCCGGCATCGACCGGATCGTGATGCTGCTGGCGGGGACGTCGAACATCCGCGAGGTCATCATGTTCCCGATGAACCAGCGCGCCGAGGACCTGATGATGAACGCGCCCAGCGAGCCGACGAGCGACCAGCTGATGGAGCTGGGCCTGCGCGTGATCCCGCAGGAGTAACAGGGCTCGCCACCGCGACCGGAAACAGGAACGGGCGAGCGCCGTTGCGCATCGCCCGTTTTTCGTGCGCGACCGGCACCGGTCCGCAGAGGTCAGATCGCCGCGCGCTGCGCCAGCCGGTCCTGCACCAGCGCCGTCACCTGCGCCAGTTCGGGCATGCCCGGTTCGCGCCGCTTGCGCGCCTCGGCCAGGCTGATGGCGGCGGAATACAGCATGTCGTCGCCGGCGCTGCGCGCCACGCCCGACAGGAACTGCGCCACGTAGTCGACGGTGGAGCCGTCCGTCGCCTCGAGGATGTCGGCGGCATGAGCCATGTCGTCGCGGTAGGCGACCGGGTCGGGGTCCACCGCGTCGCGGCAGACGACGCGCGGGCCGGGCGGGTGGCGTTCGGCCGGCAGCACCTTTAGCACCGCCTGCTGGAACGCGCCGACCGAGGCGATCGGTTTGGCCAGGAAGCCGTCGGCGCCGGCGGCGAGCGCCACCTCCTCGCCGAAGCTGTCGCCCGAGGTGCCCAGGATCACGTCGACCCGCGGGACCGCGGCGGCGAGCTCGGCGATGAGCTCGGCGCCCGAGCCGTCGGGCAGGCCGAGGTCGATGATCACCGCGCTGGGGCGGTAGACCTTGAGGTGCCGCTTGGCCGAGGCGATGCAGTCCGCCCGCCGGATCCGCGCGCCCGAGCGCAGGCACAGAAGGCGCATCGCGTCGCAGGCGAACCGGCTGTCCTCGACGACCAGGACGGTCAGCCCCAGCAGCGGCCGCGATGCGGTGGGCCGCAGATGTGCGTAGAGTTGATCTGTCTTGTCCATGTTCCCTCCATGGGCGGTACGAATCGACTTTGCGCAGGCATGGCTAACAAGCGGTTAAAGGACGCACCGGACTTGCCGCGCGGGGGCCGAAAGGGCCATATGCGCCACGAATGCAGCCACGGAGTGCCCCATGATCGGCCGCCTGAACCATGTCGCCATCGCCGTCCCCGATCTCGACGCCGCCGCCGCCCAGTACCGCGACGCGCTGGGCGCCAGAGTCGGCGCGCCGCAGGACGAGCCGGATCACGGCGTGACGGTGGTGTTCATCGAGCTGCCCAACACCAAGATCGAGCTGCTGCACCCGCTGGGCGACGACAGCCCGATCGCGGCATTCCTCGAGAAAAACCCCTCGGGCGGGATGCACCACGTCTGCTACGAGGTGGACGACATCATCGCCGCGCGCGACCACCTGAAGGGCACCGGCGCGCGGGTGCTGGGCAGCGGAGAGCCGAAGATCGGCGCGCACGGCAAGCCCGTGCTGTTCCTGCACCCGAAGGATTTCAACGGCTGCCTGATCGAACTGGAGCAAGTCTGATGGGTATCACGTCCGGAGCGGTTCTCTTCGCGGTCATCTGGTTCATGACCTTCCTCTGCGTCATCCCGCTGCGGCTGCAGACGCAGGGCGACCTGGGCAAGATCGTGCCCGGCACCCATGCCGGCAGCCCCGAGGTGCATAACCTCAAGCGCAAGGCGTGGCTGACGACGGCGATCTCGGCCGTGCTGTGGGTCATCATCGCCGGGGTGATCATCTCGGGCGTGATCTCGGTCCGCGACATCGACGGCTGGATGTTCAACCGGATGGGCGGCAGCTGAGGCAGGCGGGGCCTCAGGCCCTGCCCGCCACCCGGTGGAACAGGTGCGTGAAGGTCGCGGCGCCCAGCACAGGCACGGCGAGGTTGATCACCGGGACCGTCAGCGGCACCGCCATCAGCACGCCTGCCGCCCAGATCGTCAGGACATGGCGCTTGCGCAGGGTCTTCGCCTGCGCGCGGCCGACGCGGCGCATGGCCGCCAGCGTGAAGTATTCCCGCCCCAGCAGGAAGCCGTTCAGCCCCCAGAAGATGAACGGCGCGAGGGGCGCCACGAAGAGATACAGCACCAGCGCCAGCGCGTTGGCCGCGATCAGCGTGGCGAAGAAGCCCAGTGAATCCATCACCTGGTCGCCCAGCGGCACCGCGTCGGCGCGGCCGGCGGCGGGGTAATACCGGTCCTCGACCGCCTGGGCCACGTCCTCGAGGAACAGCGAGGTGATGGCCGAGGCGACGGGGACCATCAGGAACACCGAAAGCAGCAGCATCAGCGGGATCGCGGCGATGCCGGCGGCGTTGTCGACCCACGTGACCGTGCCGATCCACGGCAGCGTCACCGCGTCGCCGACGAACAGCCCGACGCCCCAGACCACCAGCACGCAGGCGGCGACCAGCAGCGCCAGCGTCAGCCCGATACCGCGCCACAGCACCCGCCGGAACCGCGCGTCCGAGCCGAACTGCGACAGCGCGCGCAGGAAATCCGCCAAGATCATTCCGACATCCAGGTGGTGATCGCGTCGAGGTCCGGACGCGGGCGGTCGGGCGGCGTGGCGGTTGCGGTGCCGATGTGGATGAGGCCCGCGACGCGTTCCTGCGGTTCGAGCGACAGGGTCCGCTCGACGAAGGCGCGGTCGTGGCTGACCCAGCCGCTGATCCAGCTCGCCCCCCAGCCAGACGCCAGCGCGGCGTTCAGCAGCGACAGGCAGACCGCGCCGGCCGAGTAGGTCTGCTCGATCGCCGGGACCTTGTCGCTGTCGCGTGGGCTTTCGATCACCGCGACGCAGAGCGGGCTGTCGTCGAAGGGGGCACGGGCCTTGGCGATGTCCTCGTCGGGGCGGCCGAGTTCGATGGCGCGGGCAGCAGCGGCCTCGGCCAGGCGGGCCAGCGCGGCGCCGCGCAGCACGACGAAGCGCCACGGTTCCAGCTTGCCGTGGTCGGGGCTGCGGGCGGCCGCCGTCAGCAGCACGCGCAGCGCCTCGTCGTCGGGCGCGGGCGCGCGCAACATCTTGGCGGGGCGCGAGCGGCGGGTCAGCAGGAAGTCGATTGCGGCCTGGTTGGTGTCGGGCATGGGGGCTCCTGGTGCGGACGCCCTTATGTCATGCGCGGCCGCGCCGGAATCAACCGTGTTTCGCCGCGCGCCCGCCGGTCAGCGGCCGCGCGTGTAGACGCCCTCGGGCAGGGCGACGGCGGCGATCAGGTCCTTCATCTGGGTGATCGAAAGAGTGATCGACTGCGTCCGGTCGGTGCGCGGGTCGTATTGCTGGACGGTCACGCATTCCTCGAAGGTCGAGACGATGACGTCCTCCTGAAGGCGCGTCTCGCCCTCGTCCACGAGGGTCACGATGGTGGCGTCGAAGTCGTGCTCGATGCTGAACATGGGGCCAGCCTAGCGGGCCGCGCAGGCGCTTGGAAGCCCTCAGGCGATGCGCCGGGCGGCGCCGCGCCTGACCCGCCGGCGGTGCAGCGCATACAGCGCGGGCGCGGCCGCGTGGTCGTAGAGCACGCGCGCCACCGGCGCCACGACGGGCAGGCGCACCAGCCGTGCGAGCCAGCGCAGGCGGGGAATGCGGTCCCACAGCAGCGCGAAGGCATCGATGCCGTCGACCAGCCGGCCATCTTCCATGACATGAAACCGCCGTGCCGCGTCCCGCGTTGTCAGTCCGTAACGCGCAAGGTCGCCCTCGCTGAGGCCGCGAAAGGCGACCGGCAGCGCGTCGCGCCGCGCCGCCCGCTTGTAGCCCGCCACCTCGCGGGCGCAGATCGGGCAGGTGTCATTGTATATCACGGTGATGTCTTCCATGGCTGAGAAGCTAGATCCCGCCGCCACACCGCCAAGTGACCGGCCATGACTGGCGACGCCGTGCCGCAGGCCCTAGAACCGGACAAACACCAACAGGAGGTTTCATGCTTCGCGTCCTGATCCTTGCCTTCATGACCCTGGGCGCCTGCGCCCCGGTCGCCATCGACGTCCAGGGCGGGCCGCGCCCCTTGCCGCAGCCGGTGTCGCAGCCCTCGGGCGCGCCGCTGAGCGCGTCTCAGGCCGCGCGCCAGTTCGTGCGCGTCGCCGAGACGGTCGAGCCGGTGGCCGAGGCCGAGTGCCGCCGCTACGCGCCCCGGCTGAACTGCGATTTCCTGATCGTGGTCGACGATCGCCCCGGCCAGCCGCCCAACGCCTTCCAGACGCTGGACAGCACCGGACGGCCGATCCTGGCCTTCAACCTGGGCCTGATCAACGCGGTCGAGAACGCAGACGAGCTCGCCTTCGTCATGGGCCACGAGGCCGCGCACCACGTGCTCGACCACCTCACCCAGCAGCGCAACAACGCCACCGTGGGCGCGGCGGTGCTGTCGGGGCTGGCCACCGTCAGCGGGGCGTCCGACGTCTACGTGCGCGAGGCCGGCCGGCTCGGCGCCACCGTGGGCGCGCGGACCTACTCGAAGGATTTCGAGCTCGAGGCCGACCAGCTGGGCACGATCATCACCGCGCGCGCCGGCTTCGACCCGGTCAACGGGGCCGAGTTCTTCACCCGGCTGCCGGATCCCGGCAACCGCTTCCTGGGCACGCACCCGCCCAACGCGGCGCGCATGGACATCGTGCGACGCACCGCCTCGCAGCTTTGAACGGGTGCCTTTGAGAAAAACGGCCGCGATGTCCACGCGGCCGGTTCTTTTCAGGAGGCGTGGCGCTAAGGCTCAGTCGCGGGTGCGCAGGTTGCGCGCCGATTCCTTGATCGCGTGGTACTGGCCCGACGGGCGGAAGCGCCACAGGTAGTCGGGGATCACGGCCTCGATCGCGGTGGGGGTGATGCCCAGCGTCTGCAGGTCCCGGGCACCCGGAGATACGATGTTGTCGTTGCGCAGGTTGCGCACCTGGTCGGCGGTGATCGGCGCCGGGATCAGCCCGCCGCTGCCCCGCGAGACCAGGTCCGCCGCGCCGCCCATGACCGAGGCGACCGGGAACGGGATGTTCACGATCATCCGCCGGCGGCGGATCACCGTCAGCATGTGCTGCATCAACTCGCGGAAGGTGTTCACGTCCGGGCCGCCCAGCTCGTAGATGCCGCCCGGGGCGCGCCCGGTGGCGCCCTCGACCGCGGCGCGGGCCACGTCGTCGGCATAGACCGGCTGGAACTTCGTGTTCGCACCCACCAGCGGCAGCGCCGGGCTGAGGCGCGTCATCGCGGCGAAGCGGTTGAAGAACTGGTCCTCGGGCCCGAAGACGACCGACGGGCGCAGGATCATCGCGTTCGGCTGATGCTTCAGAACGCCGGCCTCGCCCGCGGCCTTGCTGCGCGCATAGAGGCTGGTCGACCGCTCGTCCGCGCCGATGGCCGAGATCTGCACCAGCGTCGCGATCCCTGCCTCGGCCGAGAGCCGCGCGATGCGGGTCGCGCCCTTGTCCTGCACGGCGCCGAAGTTGTTCTTGCCGTGGGCGTCGAAGGTGCCGACGCAGTTCACCACCGCGTTGGCGCCCTGCAGCACGGCGCGCACCGAACCATCGTCGCGGATGTTGCAGAACACCGGCTCGACCTGGCCGACCACGCCGTAGGGGCGCACGAACAGCGCCTCGTTCGGGCGCCGGACGGCGACGCGCACGCGCCAGCCCTCCTTGGCCATGCGCCGCGCGATGTAGCGCCCGACAAAGCCGGACCCCCCGAAGATCGTCACCAGCTTCGACATCCGGATTCGTCCCCTGAACACAATTCGCCCCCTAGCTACCGGCGCGCGCCGCGCGTCGCAAGGTGCCCGGACGCCGCGTGCAGAATCCGTGTGGATCGCGGCGCCGAAGGTGACGTCGGAGCAGCGCGAAAAACCGTGTTGACACCCCCAGCGCCGCGCCTTAAACGCCGCCTCACGCAACCTGCCCAGGTGGCGGAATTGGTAGACGCGCTGGCTTCAGGTGCCAGTGATCGAAAGGTCGTGGAGGTTCGAGTCCTCTCCTGGGCACCATTTCCCCGCAGAACGATAAAGTGATTGTTGCCAGCAGCTTGGCTGGTGGCTCGGTGCGCGTCGTGCAGCGCGCATGGCAGGGTCGCGTCCGCGTCGGCTTGAAAATTCGCACCGCGCCGCCCAGTGTAACCGCAGGCGAGGACGACCTTGCCCGACCTGAAACGGTCAGCACGCGGGACGGCCCGAGGACAGACCGGAGCCCCATCATGCGCAGCACCGCCGACCGGATTCGCCAAGCCGTCAGTTTCGAGATCATCGGCCTGCTCATCGTCACGCCGCTGTTCGCGTGGCTGTTCGATCACCCGATGGCCGACATGGGGCTGCTGGCGGCGCTGGGCGCCACTGCGGCGACCACGTGGAACTACGTCTTCAACCTCGCCTTCGACCATGCGTTGCTGTGGCGGCGCGGGACGGCGCGCAAGACGCTGCCGCTGCGCTTCCTGCATGCCGCTCTGTTCGAGGTGACGCTGCTGGTGATCCTGCTGCCGCTCTTTGCCTGGTGGCTGGGCGTGTCGCTGGTCGAGGCGCTGGTGATGGAATTCGCCTTCGCGGCCTTCTACATGGGCTACGCGTTCGTGTTCACCTGGGGCTACGACACGCTTTTCCCGCCGGAACGGAAGGCCGCGACCTGACGCCGGGACAGCGATGCGGCCAACCGCTTGATACCGCCGCGCAAAGACCCGATGTCAGGGCGGTCTCCGAGCCCCGGAAGAATGGATTTCATTATGCCTGCACTGTCGATACTCGAGCTTGGACGCGTGCGTCAGGGAAGCGACCGGCGCACCGCGCTGGACGAGGCGCGGGCGCTGGCGCGTCACGCCGAGGACCTGGGCTATCGCCGGTTCTGGGTGGCCGAGCATCATAACATGCCGACCGTGACCACCGCGGCGACGGCGCTGGTGATCCAGCACATCGCGGCCGGCACGACCTCGATCCGCGTGGGTGCCGGGGGCATCATGCTGCCAAACCACGCGCCCTACGTGATCGCCGAGCAGTTCGGCACGCTCGAGACGCTGTTTCCCGGGCGCATCGACCTGGGCCTGGGCCGCGCGCCGGGCACCGACCAGATGACGCTGCAGGCGCTGCGGCGCGATCCGCGCAACGCCAACAATTTCCCGCAGGACGTGCTGGAGCTTCAGGCCTTCCTGGGACCCGTGCAGCCCGGCCAGGCGATCGAGGCGGTGCCCGGCTCGGGCACCAACGTGCCGCTGTGGATCCTGGGGTCCAGCACTTTCGGCGCGCAGTTGGCGGCCGAGTTGGGACTGCCCTACGGTTTCGCGTCGCATTTCGCGCCGCAGGCGCTGGACGTGGCGCTGGGCATCTATCGCGAACGCTTCAAGCCGTCCGAGCAGCTGCAGGCGCCGCACGCGGTGGTAGGCGTCAACGTGATCGCCGCCGACACCGACGACGAGGCGCGCAGGCTGGCGACCTCGCAGCAGATGTCCTTCGTGGGGATGGTGCGCGGCAAGCGCGGGCTGATGCAGCCGCCGATCGACGACATCGACAGCTACTGGACCCCGCACGAGAAGGCGCAGGCGTCGCAGATGCTGGCCTGCAGCGTGGTCGGCAGCCCCGACACCGTGCGCGAGGGGCTGCGCCAGCTGGTTTCGCGGACGCAGGCGGACGAGCTGATGATCGTCTCGGACGTCTTCGATCCCGAGAAACGGCGCAAGTCGTTCGGGATCATCGCCGACGTGATGGCCTGAGGATCAGGCCGGGATCAGGCGGGGCGGGCAGCCTTCTTCGCCCGCCGCAGCAGCATGTCGCGCTTCACCTTGCCCAGCCGGTCGAAATACATCTGGCCGTCGAGGTGGTCGATCTGGTGCTGCACGCTGGTGGCCCACAGGCCGACGAAGTCCTTCTCGACCGCCATGCCCTGTTCGTCGAGATAGGCGACCGTCACAGCCCGGGGCCGCTCGATCACGGCCGAGACTCCGGGCAGATTGGGCGAGGCCTCGTCATAGCTGCGGGGCTGGACGCTGGCATGCAGCACGCGCGGGTTGGCCATGCGGACCGCCTGGCCGCGCGTCTCGGACGCATCGACCACCGCCAGCCGCAGGCCGACGCCGATCTGCGGCGCGGCCAGGCCCACGCCCGGCATCGCCTCCATCGTGTCGACCATGTCGTCCCAGAGGGCGCGGATTTCGTCGGTGATGGCCTCGACCGGTGCTGCGGGTGTGCGCAGGCGCTTGTCGGGCCACGGGATGCAGCGCCGGACGCTCACCCGCGGGCGGCCTCGTAGTCGGACAGAAGCCCGTCGCGCTCGGCGGCCGAGAGGTGGTCGAAATGCATCCGCCCGTCGAGGTGATCGAGCTCGTGCAGGGCGACGCGGGCCTCTGCGCCCGACAGGGCGACGCGCTGCTCGGCGCCGTTCTCGTCGGTGTAGCCCAGCGTCACGTCGGTCGAGCGGGCGACGCGCGCCTCGACCCCGGGCACCGACAGGCAGCCTTCGGCCCCGGTGGCCTGCGTCTGGGCGCGCGACAGGATGTGCGGGTTGATGCAGGCGCGCGGCGTGGGCGTGCCGTCCTTCCAGCCCGCATCCATCACGAAGATGCGCTTGAGCACGCCCACCTGCGGACCGGCGAGGCCGCGGCCGGGCGCGTCGTACATGGTGTCGAACATGTCGGCGATCAGGTCGTGCAGGTCGTCGCCCTCCTGCACCGGGGCGCAGGGTTGCGACAGGCGCGGATCGGGCCACAGCAGGATCGGCAGGACGCTCATGCGCGGGCCCTTTCCTTCTTCAGCTTGACCATCTTGCGGGTGATCATCTGGCGTTTCAACGGCTTGAGGTAGTCGATGAACAGCTTGCCGTCGAGATGGTCGATCTCGTGCTGGATGCAGGTCGCCCAGAGTCCGCCGAAGCCCTCGCGCTGCGTGTTGCCGTCGCGGTCCAGCCACTCGACCTCGACCTCGGCGGGACGCTCGACATCGGCGTACTGGTCCGGGATCGACAGGCAGCCTTCCTCGTAGACGTTGCGCTCGTCCGAGGCGGCGATCACGCGCGGGTTGATCATCACCAGCGGGCGCGGCTCGGCCGCCGCGTCCTTGACGCAGTCCAGCACGATCACGCGGGTCATCACGCCCAGCTGCGGCGCGGCCAGCCCGATGCCCGGCGCGTCGTACATGGTTTCGAGCATGTCGTCGGCCAGCACGCGCAGGTCGTCCGTGACGTCGCCCACGGGCGCGCAGACCTTCTTGAGCCGCGGATCGGGGTGGATGAGGATCGGCCGTATCATGGCGCTTCACTTAGGTGAACCGACCCGGTCGCGCAAGCGCGGGCCTTGCGCCTGACGACCAGCCCGTTAGCTTGCGCGCGCAAGGCAGAGCACGAGGATCCCATGAGCCCCTTCGACGAAGAAATCGACCGTCACGGCACGCATTCCATGAAGTGGGACATGATGGAGCCGATCTACGGCGTGCCGGCGTCGGACGGGCTGTCGATGTGGGTCGCCGACATGGATTTCCGCCCGCCCGACTGCGTGCAGGACGCGGTCGAGCGCATGGCCGCGCACGGCATCTACGGCTATTTCGGCGACGACGCGGCCTACAAGGACGCGATCCGCTGGTGGATGGCCGAGCGCCACGGCTGGGAGGTTCAGGCCGACTGGATCCTGACCACCAACGGGCTGGTGAACGGCGTCGGGCTGTGCGTCGACGCCTACACCGATCCCGGCGACGGCGTCGTGTTGATGACGCCGGTCTACCACGCCTTCGCCCGCGTCGTCGCGGCGGCGGACCGACAGGTGATCGAATGCCCGCTGGCGCTGGACGACGGCCGCTACGCGATGGATTTCGACGCGTGGGAGGCGATGCTGCCCGACAACGCGAAGATGCTGGTGCTGTGCTCGCCGCACAACCCCGGCGGCCGTGTCTGGACCGCGGACGAGTTGCGCGGCGTCGCCGATTTTTGCCGCCGCCACGACCTGATCCTGGTCTCGGACGAAATCCACCACGACCTGGTGATGCCCGGCCGGCGCCACGTGCCGATGCCGCTGGCGGCGCCCGACATCACCGACCGGCTGGTGATGATGAGCGCGACGACCAAGACCTTCAACATCGCCGGCGCCCACGTGGGCAACGTGATCATCCCCGACGAGGGCCTGCGCAAGCGGTTCTCGAAGAAGATGATGGCGCTGGGCATCTCGCCGAACTCGTTCGGGCTGCACATGGCCACCGCCGCCTATTCGCCCGAGGGGGCCGCCTGGGTCGACGACCTTTGCGCCTATCTCGACGGCAACCGGAAGATCTTTGACGACGCGATCGACTCGGTCCCCGGGCTGAAATCCATGCCGCTCGAGGCGACGTACCTCGCCTGGGTCGACTTCTCGGGCACGGGCATGGACCCGAAGGAATTCACCCGCCGCGTCGAGGGCGACGCCCGGATCGCGGTCAACCACGGCCCCACCTTCGGCAAGGGCGGCGAAAGCTTCCTGCGCTTCAACCTGGCCACCCCGCGCGCCAAGGTCGAAGAGGCGGCGGAGCGGGTGAAAAAGGCCTTCGGCGACCTGCAATAAGGGGGCGGTCGCCATGCGCGTGATCTTCATGGGCAGTCCCGATTTCTCGGTGCCGGTTCTGGACGCGCTAGCCGAGGCCGGGCACGAGATCGCCTGCGTTTACTGCCAGCCGCCCCGCCCCGCCGGGCGCGGCAAGAAGGATCGACCCACGCCCGTGCAGGCGCGCGCCGAGGCGCTGGGCCTGCCCGTCCTGCACCCGAAATCGCTGAAGGGCGCCGAGGAACAGGCCGCCTTCGCCGCGCTCGATGCCGATGTGGCGGTGGTGGTTGCCTACGGGCTGATCCTGCCGCAGCCGGTGCTGGACGCGCCGCGCCACGGGTGTCTCAACATCCACGCCTCGCTGCTGCCGCGCTGGCGTGGCGCCGCGCCGATCCACCGCGCGGTGATGGCCGGCGACGCGGAAACCGGCGTGTGCATCATGCAGATGGAGTCGGGGCTCGACACCGGGCCGGTGCTGGTTCGCGAGGCGACGCCGATCGGCGAGAGTGACACGACCGGCGCGCTGCACGACCGGCTGTCCGGCATGGGCGCGCGGCTGATCGTCGACGCGCTGGGGCGGCTGGACACGCTGACGCCTGTGCCCCAGCCGGACGAGGGCGTGCTCTACGCCGACAAGATCGCCAAGGCCGAGGCGGCGATCGACTGGACCCGCCCGGCCGACCAGATCGCGCGCCAGATCCGCGGCCTGTCGCCCTTTCCGGGCGCCTGGACCACGCATGACGAGACGCGGATCAAGCTGCTGGACGCGCGCGCGACGGACGGGGACGGCAAGCCCGGCACGGTGATCGAGCGTTTCACCATCGCCTGCGGCGAGGGCGCCGTGAGGGTCCTGCGCGCGCAGCGGGCGGGCAAGGGACCGCAGGACGCGGAAACCTTTCTGCTGGGCTACCCGTTAAAGGCCGGAGACACGCTGGGCTGACGCAATGCGTGCATGAGCGCACAGAAGCCGCGCGGTGCGCGGTGTTTTCTGCATCTGCGCGAAACGCTACGTCGGAAAGGCAAGCGCAGGAGGCACCCCGATGGGACAACTGATCGACGGCATCTGGCACGACCAATGGTACGACACCAAGTCGACCGGCGGCAAATTCGTCCGCTCGACCTCGAAGTTCCGCAACTGGATCACCCCCGACGGCGCGCCCGGCCCCTCGGGAGAGGGCGGGTTCGAAGCCGAGGCGGGGCGCTACCACCTCTACGTCGCGCTGGCCTGCCCGTGGGCGCACCGGGCGCTGGTCTTCCGCGCGCTCAAGGGCCTCGAGGAGATGATCGACGTCAGCGTCGTGCATCCCGACATGCTGGGCGACGGCTGGACCTTCTCGACCGACTACCCGGGTGCGACGGGCGACAGGCTCTATGACCTGCCGTTCCTGCGCGACATCTACATCAAGGCCGACCCCAAGGTGTCTGGCCGCGTGACGGTGCCGGTGCTGTGGGACAAGGAGCGCGAGACGATCGTCAGCAACGAAAGCGCCGAGATCATTCGCATGTTCAACGGCGCGTTCGACCACCTGACCGGCAACACCGACGATTTCTGGCCCGAGGCGCTGCACGACGCGATCGAGCCGGTGAACGCTCGGATCTACGACACGGTCAACAACGGCGTCTACAAGGCCGGCTTCGCCACCTCGCAGAAGGCCTACGACGAGGCGGTCGTGCCGCTGTTCGAGACGCTCGACTGGATCGAGGACCGGCTGGAGTGCAACCGCTACCTGATGGGCGAGCGGATCACCGAAGCCGACTGGCGGTTGTTCACCACGCTGATCCGGTTCGACAAGGTCTATCACGGGCACTTCAAGTGCAACCGCGCGCGGATCGTCGACTATCCGAACCTGTGGGGCTACCTGCGCGAGCTTTATCAGTGGCCCGGCGTTGCCGACACGGTGAACTTCGACCACATCGTGCGGCACTACCATTACAGCCACGAAACGGTGAACCCGCATCGGATCATCCCGATCGGTCCCGACCTCGACCTTCACGCGCCGCACCGGCGCGACCGGCTGCGGGCGGCCTGAAGCAGCCGCCCGCAAGGGTGATCAGAGGGGCGCGCCGTAGCGCTGGCCGTAGTGGTCGACCATCGCGGCCAGATCCTCGGGCTGGGTGCCGCTGGGCAGGAAGGCGCAGGCATTCGCGCTCATCCGGAAGATCGACCCGTCCGAAAAGAAGCTCGAGCTGGTGACGAAGATCACCCGCGCGTCCGGGCGGCGCACGGCGGCGTAATCCGACACCGCCATGGCGCTGCCGTCGTCCAGCTCCAGGTCCAGCACGATCACGCGCACGTCGTAGGCGCTGATCACGTCGATGGCCTGCTCGTCGGTATGCGCGACGCGGACATCGAAGCCCAGCCGCTGCATGTGGCGGCGCCAAAGATCCGCGAGCTTGCGGTCGCTTTCGACGATCAGAACCGTGTTCATCGTACCCCCCGCCCGAATGCGCCGTGCCTTGAGGCGGGCCGGCGAACGGCCGACGCGCAGACTTCGAGCTCTGTCTTTCGGATTTGCTTCAACTTCGTGAACAAATGATTAAGCCCACGTGCGCCCGCGGGCGCCCCGGCAAGGATCCGCCGGACGCTGCGCTTGCGCCGCCCGGCCCGCTTGATACCGTGCGCGGACCATCGAACTTACCTTGATCGGAGATGCCATGCGGTTCCTGACGTGCGCCTTCTCGGCGTTGATGCTGGTCAACGGCGCAAACGCGCAACCCGTTCCCTGCGGCGGAAATTTTGGCGATTTCGTCGCCGACCTGCAGGCCGAGGCCGAGCGCCAGGGCTTTGCTCCGGAGGTCGCGCGGTCCTTCCTGTCCGGCGTTCGCCAGGACCCGGCGGTGCTGCAGGCCGACCAGCGGCAGGGTATCTTCCAGGATCCGTTCATCACGTTTTCGCGAAAGCTGATCAGCCAGTCGCGGCTGGATCGCGGCCGCCAGATGGCCGACCGCTACAACGCGATCTTCGACGAGATCGAGCGCCGCTACGGCATCTCGCGCGGGGTGCTGCTGGCCTTCTGGGCGTTCGAGACGGATTACGGTGCGGTGCAGGGCGACTACAACACGCTCAACGCGCTGGTCACGCTGGCGCATGATTGCCGCCGCCCCGAGATATTCCGCCCGCAGATCTTCGCCGCGCTGGCGCTGTACGCACGCGGCGATTTCGACCCCGCCACCACCACCGGCGCCTGGGCCGGCGAGATCGGGCAGGTGCAGATGCTGCCCAAGGACATCCTCGAGAACGGCCAGGACGCCGACGGCGACGGGCGCGTGACGCTCAAGACCTCGGCGCCCGACGCGCTGATGTCGGGGGCCGCGATGCTGTCCGACCTCGGCTGGCGCCACGGCGAGCCCTGGCTGCAGGAGGTCGAGCTGCCGCAGGATTTCGACTGGTACGACACCGGCGTGCACACCACCAAGACCGTCGCCGAGTGGGAGCGCCTGGGCGTCCGCGCGCGCGACGGCCGGCTGGATGACGGGCGGCTCGAGGCGTCGATCGTGATCCCGCAGGGCCGCTTTGGCCCGGCCTTCATCGCCTACCCGAACTTCCGGGTGTTCTTCGAGTGGAACCAGAGCTTCACCTACGTCCTGACCGCCGCCTACTTCGCCACGCGGATCGAGGGCGCGCCGGTCTACGACGCCGGCGACCCGGAGCCGGGCCTGTCGGGCGAGCAGATGCGGACGCTGCAGGAAAGGCTGCAGGCGCGCGGCTATGACGTGGGCGGCGCCGACGGCATCCTGGGCGCCGGCACCCGCGATGCGGTGCGCGAGGTGCAGCGCGAACTGGGCCTGCCCGCCGATGCCTGGCCGACCCCTGACCTGCTGAACCGGCTTTGACCGGGGCGGCGGCTCGGGATTACGCGAACGCGGTGTAGACCCAGAGCGCAAGCGCGAGCCAAGCGGCGACGACGAGGGCCGCCGCCACCCAGCCGCCGCGCGGGGGCGGCAGGGTCTCGGCCCTGCGGCGCAGGTCGCGCATGACGTCGTCCGGGATCAGCCATGCCGCCACGACCAGCCCCAGCGGCACGATCAGGATGTCGTCGAGCTGGCCGATCACCGGGATCGGGTCGGGGATGAGGTCGATGGGCGAGAGCGCGTAGGCCACCGTCGTCGCCGCCACGATCCGGGCCAGGCGCGGCACGCGCGGGTCCCGCGTGGCAAGCCACAGCGCCGTCACGTCGCGTTTCAGCCGGAGCGCCCAAGCCGACAGGCGTGCGCGCATCAGCCGATGATCTCGAACCGGGTGACGTCGACCATGCCGCGGTCGGTGATCTTCAGCGCGGGGATCACCGGCAGGGCGAGGAAGGCGAGCTGCAGGAACGGCTCTTCCAGCGTGACGCCCAGCGAGCGCGCGGCGGCGCGCAGCTCGACCAGCCGGTCGCGCACGGTCTCGAAGGGATCGAGGCTCATCAGCCCAGCCACCGGGAGCGCCAGCTCGGCCAGCACCGCGCCGCCCTTGGCGACGACGAAGCCGCCCTCGATTTCCCCCAGCCGCGTCGCGGCCCGCGCCATGTCGTCGTAGTCGACGCCGACGCAGGCGATGTTGTGGTGGTCGTGGCAGACGGTCGATGCGATCGCCCCCGCCTGCAGCCCGAAGCCGCGCACGAAGCCGCAGGCGATGTTGCCGTTCCTGCCGTGCCGCTCGATCACTGCGATGCGGGCGAGGTCGCGGGCCGGGTCCGGGCGCTTGTCGCCGTCCTCGATGGCGATCTCCTCGTGCAGGTGGTCGGTGAGGATCTGGCCGGGGCGGATGCCGATCACGTCGGTCTCGGTCCGGTTGCCGGTGGTGCGGAAGCTGG
>NZ_JBELMH010000039.1:16391-19693 GCF_042096055.1 Citreimonas sp.
CGGATCATGTAGTCGAGATGCCCGTGCTCGCCGATGTCGAGCGGGTTCCGGTCGTCGGTGCACAGGCACATGTAGGGCGCCGTTATCTCGGTCAGCAGGGGCGCCAGCGCGTGCAGGTCCTTAGACACGGACCCCTCGCGGATCAGAACGCGCAGGCCCTTTTGCAGCTTCTCGCGCGCCTCGGCCTCGGACGTGGCCTCGTGCTCGGTCCGGATGCCGGCCGCGATATAGGCGTTGAGGTCGCGACCCGACAGCAGCGGCGCGTGGCCGTCGATGTGCCCACCTTCAAAGAGACGCAGCTTGGCCATCGCGCCCGGATCGCGATGGAGCACGCCGGGATAGTTCATGAATTCGGCCAGCCCCAGCCCGGACGGATCCCCCATCAGGTCCGCGAGATCATCGGCCGACAGCGCGGCGCCGGCGGTCTCCATGTCCGTGGACGGCACGCAGGACGACAGCTGCACCTTGAGGTCCATCAGCAGGTGCGGCGCGGCGCGCTGGAAGTAGCGGATGCCCTCGGCGCCCACGACGTTCGCGATCTCGTGCGGGTCGCAGATCGCGGTGGTCACGCCGCGCGGCGTCACGCAGCGGTCGAACTCGAACGGCGTGACAAGCGAGCTTTCGACGTGCAGGTGCGTGTCGATGAAGCCGGGCACCAGGATCAGCCCGGTCACGTCGATCACCTGTGCGGCGTCGTACGAATCGCAGGTGCCGACGATGCGGTCACCGACGATCGCCACGTCGCCCTCGAGCAGCGCGCCGGTCATCAGGTCGAACACGCGGCCGCCGCGCAGCACGATGTCGGCCGGCGTCTCGCCGCGCGCCGCCGCGATGCGTTTCTCCAAGGAGTCCATGCGCTTTGCCCCGCCTTTTTCCGTGCACAACATGGCATGGCCCGGGCGGCGCGGCGAGGGGGCAGGCGGCCTTCGGTTGCAAATCCGCCCGCAGGCGCAATAGTTACGCGCAACAACAAACCGACAGAGAGGACGACACGATGCTGCGACTGACCACCTCTGCCTGCGCGCTGGGCCTGACCGCGACTGCCGCGATGGCCGATTGCGAGACGATCACCTTCTCGGACGTCGGCTGGACCGACATCACTGCGACGACCGCCGCGACCACGCTGGTGCTGGACGCGCTGGGCTACGACACCGAGATCAAGGTCCTGTCCGTGCCGGTGACGTACACCTCGCTCGCCGCGGGCGACATCGACGTGTTCCTGGGCAACTGGATGCCCACGATGGAGGCCGACATCGCGCCCTACACCGAGGACGGCAGCGTCGACACCGTGCGCGCCAACCTCGAAGGCGCGAAGTACACGCTGGCCACCAACGCCGCCGGCGCCGAGCTGGGCATCGACAGCTTCGAGGCAATCGCCGAACACGCCGACGCGCTGGAGTCCACCATCTACGGGATCGAGCCGGGCAACGACGGCAACCGCCTGATCCTCGACATGATCGAGGCCGACGCCTTCGGCCTGAGCGATTTCGACATCCGCGAAAGCTCGGAACAGGGAATGCTGGCGCAGGTCGGCCGGGCGAGCAACCGTGACGAGCCGATCGTCTTCCTCGCGTGGGAGCCGCACCCTATGAACGCGAACTACGACCTGACCTACCTGACCGGCGGCGACGACTGGTTCGGTCCGGACCTGGGCGGCGCCACCGTCTACACCAACACCGCCGCCGGGTTCGTCGAGGAATGCCCGAACGTCGGCCAGTTCCTTCAGAACCTCGAGTTCACGCTCGCGATGGAGAACGAGATCATGGCCTCGATCCTCGACGACGGCATGGAGCCGCGGGCGGCCGCACAGCAATGGCTGGCGTCGAACCAGGGCGTGCTGGAAACCTGGCTCGAAGGCGTGACCACCAAGGACGGCGGCGACGCGATGGAAGCCGCCATGTCGCTGGTCGAGCGCGAGTGACCGTTCCGGGCGCGCGGTCCTCGCGCGCCCTATCCGAGGCCGGGTCGTCTTCGACCCGGGGCGGGGCTGATCCGGTCCCGCGCTCGCGACCGCGCACCGCCCCCGGGGCACCGCGGTTGCGCCGGATGATGCCGCGCCGGACGGCCGGCGACGGGGACGACAGGAAAGGGCTGGCACGGCATGAACTGGCTGACGGATAACAAGATTCCCGTGGACGACGTGGCCGAGGCCGTCTTCGGCTGGCTGCAGATCAACGCGGCGTGGTTCTTCGACGGGCTGGCCATCGTCATGGAATGGCTGATCGACGCCGTGCTGTGGCTGTTGCAGACGCCGCACCCGCTGATCGTGGTGGCGGTGCTGACCGCCGCCGTCTGGGCGCTGCACCGGTCGTGGAAGGTGCCGGCCTTCGTGGCTTTGGGCTTCCTGTTCGTCCTCAACCAGGGCTACTGGGAAGAGACGACCGAGAGCCTGACGCTGGTTCTGGCGGCCTGCGTGGTCTGCATGGGCGTGGGCGTGCCCATCGGCATCGCCGCCGCACACCGGCCGAAGCTCTACGCCTCGCTGCGCCCGGTCCTGGACCTGATGCAGACGCTGCCCACCTTCGTCTACCTGATCCCGGCGATCGTGTTCTTCGGCATCGGCATGGTGCCCGGCCTGATCGCCACGGTGATCTTCGTGGTCCCCGCGCCGATCCGCCTGACGCATCTGGGCATCTCGTCCACGCCGACCGCGCTGGTCGAGGCCGCGGACGCCTTCGGCGCCACGCCCTCGCAGAAGCTGTGGAAGGTGGAACTGCCGTCGGCCTTTCCGCAGATCATGGCCGGCCTCAACCAGACGATCATGCTGTCGCTGTCGATGGTCGTGATCGCCGCGCTTGTGGGTGCCGACGGGCTGGGCGTGCCGGTGGTGCGCGCGCTGAACCGCGTCGACACCGGGCTGGGCTTCGAGGCGGGGCTGATCATCGTCGTCGTCGCCATCATGCTGGACCGCGCGCTGCGGGTGGAGCGGAAATGAGCGACATGCCGGACGACGCGAACCGCACCGTGGTCGCCTTCGAAAACGTCTCGATCGTGTTCGGAGACGACCCGCAGGCCGCGCTGCCGCTGGCCGACCAGGGCCAGGAACGAGGCGAGATCCAGTCGTCGACCGGTCAGGTGCTGGGCGTGCACGACGCCACCATCGACGTGGCCGAAGGCGAGATCCTCGTGCTCATGGGCCTGTCGGGCTCGGGCAAGTCGACGCTGCTGCGCGCGGTCAACGGGCTGAACCCAGTGGCGCGCGGGTCGGTGCGCGTGACCTGCGGCGACGAGGTGACCGACGTCACCAATTGCTCGGCGCAGGCCCTGCGTCGCGTGCGGCAGGGCCATGTCGCCATGGTGTT
>NZ_JBELMH010000039.1:19793-24551 GCF_042096055.1 Citreimonas sp.
CTGCAGGACGAACTGCTGGACCTGCAGCGCGACCTGCAGCGCACCATCATCTTCGTCAGCCACGACCTCGACGAAGCGTTCAAGATCGGCAACCGCATCGCGATCATGGAGGGCGGGCGCATCGTGCAGCTTGGTACCCCGCGCGAGATCTTCTCGGCCCCCGCATCGGATTACGTGGCCGATTTCGTCGCGAACATGAACCCGCTGGGCGTGCTGACCGCGCGCGACGTGATGCAGCCGGGCGCGGGCGATGCCGACACGTCCGGCACGATCGAGGCCGAGACCCCGATCCGCGACATCCTGCCCATGCTGCGCGACGGCCCGCTGCGCGTCGCCGAACACGGCGCCGTGCTGGGCACGGTCAGCGCCGAAAGCGTGGTGGCGCGGCTTTCGGCCTGACGGTCTAGACGGGCCGCCGGTGGATCAGCGCCTTGATCGCCGCCGCATGGCCCGGGTCAGCCGCCAGCACGTCGGTCGCCAGGTCGCGCGCCGCCTCGACCACGTCGCCCTCGACGATTCGGTCGATCAGGCCCCAGGTCAGCGCCTCGTCGGAGGGGATCTTCTGTCCGGCCATCAGGATCATCTTGGCCCGCGCCGGCCCGACCAGCGCGGCCAGCCGCGCCGGGTCGGATTGCTGCGGCAGGTAGCCCAGCTTCATCACCGGGTAGAACAGCTTCGCCCCCGGCGCCGCGATGCGCAAGTCGCAGGCCAGCGCCATGCCCATCGCGCCGCCGGCTACCGTGCCGTTGAGGGCGCAGATCGTCAGGCCGGCATGGCGCGCGATCGCGCCCGACAGCCGCTCCCACAAAGGCGTGCGGGCCATCCCCGCCTTCGCGGCGTCCAGATCCGCGCCGGCCGAGAACACCTTGCCGGTGCCGGTCAGCACCAGCGCGCGCGCGTCCTGTGCGCCCTCGACCGCCTCGCACAGCGCCTGAAGCATGTCCGGTGTCAGCGCATTGGCCTTGTCGGGGCGGTCGATGCGGATGAGGCGTAGCGCGTTGCCTTCGGCGTGGATCATGCGAGACCGATCCGCGCGCGCAGCGCCTCGTCCCGCAGCGACACCTCGGCGCCGAGGAACTCGTCGGCTTCCGCTCCGCACATCCACACCAGCGCCCGCGCCGGCCAGTCCGGCGGGATATGCGCCGACCAGTCGAGGCGGCTGATCTCGTTGATGCCGCTGGCCTTGATGTCGCGTTGCATCTGCGTGGCCACCGTGCCCGGCGACAGCGACAGCGCGCGGATGCCCGCCTCGCGATACTCGAGGTCCAGCATCCGGGTCAGCATGTAGGCGCCGGCCTTCGAGGCGCAGTAGGCCGACCACGCCTCGGTCGGGCGATGGGCGGCGCCGGATCCGATGGTCAGGATCGTGCCGCCGCCGGCTGCCGTCATCACCGGCAGCGCCGCGCGCATGCCGTGGAAGATGCCCTTGAGGTTGATGTCGATCACGTCGCCCCAGCGGTCGGGGTCGAGCTCGGCCATGCGGCCGATGGGCTCGATCGCGCCGGCGTTGCCCACCAGGATGTCCAGCCCGCCATGCGCCGCGACGCAGGCCTGCACGGCCTTCTCGACCTCCCAGTACCGGGTGACGTCGCAGGTGATCGCGACCGCCTGCGGCCCGATTTCGCCCGCAAGGTCGCCGACCGCGTCGGCCGAGCGCGCCACCAGCGCGACCTTGGCGCCGGCCTTGGCGAAGGCGCGCGCGGTCTCGGCGCCGATGCCGCGGCTCGCGCCGGTGATCAGCGCGGTCTTGCCCGTCAGGTCCATCGGAAATCCCCTTGCATTGGCGCCCCGGTGGTAACGCGGCCCCGCAGCCGAATCCAGTGCCTTGACCGGCACGCCATGCGCCCCGACACTGCGGGCGACGCAGACCGGAACGGAGACTCGCGATGAACAGGCTTGCAGCAGGAACGGCGCTTGCGCTTTGCACGATGGCCGCGCCGGCGCTGGCGGACGTGACGCCGCAGCAGGTCTGGGACGACCTCGCGCGGTACATGAGCGATTTCGGCTACACCGTCGACGCCAGCGAGGACCTCGCCGGCGACACGCTGACCGTGTCGGACGTGATCCTCACGATGAACCTCGAGAACAGCATCGACGACATGAGCGGCAGCGGCACGATCGCCGTGCGCATCGACGAGATCGTGCTGACCGACCGCGGCGACGGCTCGGTCGCGGTGGGCTTCCCGGCCTCGATCCCGATCGACATGGCCTTCGACGACGGCGAGGATGCTATCGACCTGACCATCGACTACACCAACGAGGGGCTCGAGATGGTCGTGTCGGGCACGCCGGACGCGATGGTCTACGAGTACACCGCCGACCGCCTGATGCTGGCGCTCAGCGACCTGTCCGCCGACGGCCAATCGGTCGGCCGCGACAACGCGCGCCTGTCGGTCACCATGGGTCCGGTCAGCGGGCAGAGCACGATGGCGCGCACCGATGCCCTGTCCTCGTCCACGCAGGAGATGTCGCTGGGCGAAGTGACCTACGACATCGCCTTCGACATGCCGGAGGAGGAAAGCGCCGGGTCGTACTCGGGCACTCTGTCCGGCGTCACCGTCTCTGGCACCAGCGACATCCCGCGCGACGTCGACCTGGAGGACATGGCCGCCGCCGTCGCAGCCGGCTTCGGCGGGACCGGGCGCCTGTCGCACGAGGGCTCGCAGAACGAGTTCACGGTGACCGACGAGGGCGCGACCACCTCGGGGCAGACCAGTTCGGACGAGGGCGCCTTCGAGGTCGAGATCTCGGGCGACCGGCTGCGCTACTCGGCGACGGCCAGCGGCGGCAGCATCGCGCTCAGCGGCGACCAGATGCCGCTGCCGGTCAGCGCATCGCTGGCCGAAATGGAATTCTCGATGAGCGTGCCGATGCAGCCGTCGGACACGCCGCAGGACGCCGCGCTGAAGGTCAACCTGGGCGGGCTGACCGTGTCGGAGGTGATCTGGAACGCCTTCGATCCATCGGGCCGCCTGCCGCGCACGCCCGCCAGTTTCTTGCTGGACATCGGCGCGCAGGTCACCCCGCGCGTCAGCCTGTTCGACCCCGAGGCGATCGAGGCGCTGGGCGAACAGCCGCCGGGCGAGCTCAACACCGTGACGCTGCGCGATCTGACGCTGGAGGCCGGAGGCGGGCGCCTGACGGGTGCGGGTGCGTTCACCTTCGACAACGACGACCTGGAAACCTTCAACGGCATGCCCCGCCCCGAGGGCACGGTCGAGCTGACCGTGTCGGGTGCCAACGCGTTGATGGACAACCTCATCGCCATGGGCCTGCTGACCGAGGAAGATGCCATGGGCGCACGCATGATGCTGTCGATGTTCACCGTGCCCGGATCTCAGCCGGACACCGCGACCTCGACGATCGAGATCAACGAGCGCGGCCATATCTCGGCCAACGGCCAGCGCATCCAGTAGGTCACGCGCCGGGCGGCCGGCCGCGACGCGGCCGGTCAGTCGTCGCGCAGCGCCGGCAGCCCCACCCCGGTCGACTCGAACCCGCCGTCGGCGGCCAGCACCTGCCCGGTCACGTAGGACGCCTTTTCCGACAGCAGGAAGGCGATGACCTCGGCAATCTCGCGCTCGGTCCCGTAGCGGTTCAGCGGGATCGCATCGTGGTAGGCGTCGATGATCGCCTGCGAATGCACGGCCATCGCCAGCTTGGTCCGCACCGGGCCGGGGCAGACGCAGTTCACGCGGATGCCGAATTCGCCCAACTCGGCCGCGTGCTGCTTGGTCAGGTGGATGACGCCGGCCTTGGACGTGCCGTAGGCCACCCGCAGGGTCGAGGCGCGCAAGCCACTGATCGAGGCGATGTTCACCACCGCGCCGCAGGTTTCCTTGAGCGCGGGAAGGGCGGCCTGCGTGCACAGGAAAGGCCCGTCGAGGTTGGTCGACATGACCTCGCGCCACGCCTCGAAGCTGGTCTGCTCGAGTGGGCCGAAATGCGCGACGCCTGCGTTGTTGACCAGCCCGTCCAGCCGGCCGGCCCAGGCGGTGGTGCGCTCGATCATGCGGGCGACGTCGTCGGGGTCGGAGACGTCGGCCTCGATCGCCAGCACGCCGTCGCGGGCGGCGGCGGCGTCGTGCAGTTCGTCCCCGTCGATGTCGGCCATGGCGACGCGCCAATCCGACTCCAGCAGGACGTCGGTCAGCGCCAACCCGATGCCGCGCGCGGCGCCCGTCACGATCGCGCATTTTCCCTGCATGCCGTTCCTCCTGCTGGCCTGTTCGCCCAGAGGTGGCACAGCCGGCGACGTCGGGGAAGGGGTCAGCCGCGCATCAGGTCGGGAAGGTCACCGGAAAGCCCCGCCGCATCGCGGATGAAGGCGCGGCGCAGGCCCGGTACGGCGTTCACCGCCGCCATGCCAAGGTCACGCCCCAGCCGCAGCAGCGCGTTGTCGTTCGAGAACAGGCGGTTGAACGTGTCGGTCGCGGTGGCCAGCGTCGCCGTATCGAAGCGCCGCCATTGCTGATAACGCGCCAGCACCGGCGCGCTGGCGATGTCCTCGCCGCGGCGTCGAGCGTGGTCCAGAACGTGCGCCAGCGCGGCCACGTCGCGCAGCCCGGCGTTCAAGCCCTGGCCCGCGATCGGGTGCACGCCGTGCGCCGCGTCGCCCACCAGCGCCAGCCGCGGGGCCACGAAGGCGTTCGCCAGGCTGAGGCCCAGAGGGTAGGTGTAGCGCTTACCGGCCAGGCCGATCTCGCCCAGGAAGTCGCCGAAGCGCGGGCGCAGCACGGTCAGGTAATCCTCGTCGCC